>NZ_JBFRPB010000019.1:90933-278551 GCF_041471785.1 Vibrio sp. 10N.261.51.C6
TTCGTCTATTCGTCTATTCGAGCAGAGCTTAAAGAAAAATAGAAAGCGAACAAAGGTATAAGTTAGTAAACTAATTAGACTAGTTCGTCGCTTTTGAATCTGATGAATTAGCTGCTTTCGTTGCTTCTTCAGCAGTTTTCTTACCAAATACCGTATCCATCATAAAACCAATACGCTTAGCTGCATTACCAAATTTGTTTGGGTTAGCCGTGTATGGGACTTTAAATTCTACTTCACCTACTCTTTGTCCGTTCTGATAAGCATTGATCTCCGCTTGCTTTAAGAACAACGCTAAGTCCCAGCTCCAATGGCCTTCATACTCCAATGTCAGCTTATCAAGATCGTGCTTCGACTTATCAGGTACGACGGTGTAGGTATAATCGTTATCTTGCAGCCACGTTTCCATAGTATTTAAAAACCCTTCACGTGTTTCAGCGTCTTTAACGATAACAACATCAACTTCAGTCGTAGGTTCTGGAATCGCGCTCCCAGTGTAACGAGGGGCTCCACAACCAGCCAAAATTAAAACCGAAAGCGATAATAGTAGGTATTTTTTCACGTTATATATCCATTAACAGTTAACTGCGTGAATGATACCACATCAAAAAAATGACATATTATATAAGCAAAGGTTAATCAGACATTCCTTGTTACATAAGGCACTAAAAAACAACGAAAGAAAATGCGAAGGCTATGGGTCTCCTTTGATGAACATTTAAATCATCGCATCATTGAATGCATCATAAGGGATATCATGGAAAAGACACTTCAAACCAAACTGGCGACTAGCCTACTACTGCTGAGAATCGGCATTTTTATCGTCTTCTTGTTCTGGGGCTTAGATAAGATCCTTGTCCCTGAGCACGCGACAAAAGTACTGTCTGGCTTTTACGGCATCGACATCTCGAACAATGCGATGATGGCTCTGGGTGTCGCGCAGCTCGGATTTTTAGGCGCATTCGTTGTGGGCATGTGGAAAAAGTACACCTACGGAGCCATTTTAGTCCTTCATGCAGGCTCAACTTTCGCCTCTTTTGGAAAATACATGGACCCGTTCAATAACCTTCTATTCTTCGCCTCTTGGCCAATGCTCGCAGCCTGTATCGCAATCTTCTTACTTCGCAATTACGACACTTACAGCGTGTCCAACTAACACAAAGGGCGCCGTTATTGGCGCCCTGTTTGGTTGGGTTGATTCTTATCAACCTAAAATACTCTGTTAGCTGTATGACCCTATTTTACATTTCTATAAGTTACTAGAAACCCTGTCAAACCTATTGAGAGAGCAGCAATACATACTCCCCTCAGTATTGCATCATTGAGATAAGCTGAGTAGAAAAGCATTGCAATAAATGCACTACATGACACCAAAAAAGGTGCAATTGAACGATGGGTAAAACGTGAAGTATCAACCACACTATAACGATCTAGAACCAAATCCAAGAGCAAGAGCATGTGCATAACAAACAAAACATTTAGTACTGGAAGTACCCAGTAAAACCAACTATCTACAGGAAAGCTAAATAGTTGAACAAAGGTAAGGTGAGCCAATATAAAAAAACAAAATACTTTTCCAACCATTCGAACTACTTTGTACTCTAATGCGGTATGTTCGTCGGGCGACAGAAGCAAGTGGCTTGACTGAAGAAACCCAAATAGCCAACCAAACTATAAGTAATACCATGGTTCAAGAGCCTCTAAATTAAGGTTTACGCAGCTATTTTGAATTAGATATCTAGAACTATTATCCCAAGATATCGACACTTTACGCCTTGCTAAGGTGTGAGCAAACCAATACCTTAGCCTCCGCATAATACCTTAAACACATAAACCAACGCATAGTAAAAATGCCACGCGTTGCGAATTATTCTTAAGCAACTTGTTATACCTCTTGGTTGAGGCTAAAATGACCAAAACAAAGACCACTTAAGAGACCTATTACATGACCACTAGAATTTTAGCCGATGTTGCTGCAAGCATTACTGAGTTGAAAGCTAACCCTATGAAAGTTGCAACTAGTGCTTACGGTGAACCTGTTGCTGTACTGAACCGAAATGAGCCAGCATTTTATTGCGTACCAGCCGAAGCGTACGAAATGATGATGGACAGACTCGAAGATCTTGAACTACTAACTATTGCGAAAGAGCGTGAATCTGAAGAGAGTATTTCGGTAAATATTGATGACCTATAAACTCGACTTTAAAAAGAGTGCACTCAAAGAGTGGAAAAAGCTTGGCTCAACGCTTCAACAACAATTTAAGAAAAAGCTAATCGAGCGTTTAGATAACCCGCATGTTCCGGCTTCAAAACTCTCTGGAGCTGACAACATGTATAAGATTAAGCTGCGCCAATCGGGCTACCGTCTCGTCTACAAAGTTGAAGACGATGTCATCATTGTAACCGTCTTAGCAGTCGGAAAACGCGAACGTAGCGATGTTTACCGTACAGCTATGAAAAGGTTAGATGATTGATTGCGGTAGCCGCATTAAGTGGTGAGCAACGCACGACCACTGAACTTAAAGTATTGTGCCGTAGACACTTAACTTGAAGCAAACCAAAAATGCCGAGCGTTGGGAATCCCTCTTAAATGCTTTTGTTATGTCACTTTCCCAAAGTTAGAGACTTTACTTACTATGTTTAATGTAAACCACACGATAATCGGAGGAGTTACGATAATTACAAATATCTCAAAACTATCTAGCCTATCGAGAAATTGGATAAAGTCCTGAGAGAAAAAATGAACCGTCAACAAGTTAAGTTTAGAACCAAGCCATAACGTCATTACAAGAACGCAAATCGCCCACCAAACTAAAAATGTATATTTAACAAAGCTCCATTTAAACACAGAAAAACCTTTAGGATTCTTATATGCAAATGTTACTAAGGGGATAATGATAGCAACAATAACCCCTATAACGGCAATCAAGTTTGATAAATTCAAATTACCTCCTTATCTGGTGACATAACAGCTATATTAGACAGAATAATTCTATATTTTGTCCCTGAAACAATTCTGTCTAGTTTCCAAGACACACTACACTTAGTCTAATAACTCATTTAATAACATTATCTTACCTACTTATCTTCGTATCAAACATGACGAAAAGCAGAAATTTTCCATATAGTTTCTGCAAAATGCAGAAAACTCCCTAATGTGTGAGTAAGCCGCAGTTCAGGCAATAAAGGTTTTATCTTGGGAATCGTATTCTCAAACAAAAACGCCGACGTAATTGTCGGCGTTTTTGTTATAGGTATGATGAGTGAGAGGTAGTAACTACTTCGCCATAGTACTCAAAAACTCGGCTTCGAACTCTTCATCGGCTTCTCTTGTTAGGCACTCCACCAGCCAGTCGATGCTTTGATGGTCTAGCTTACTGTTCACCACGAAGGCTTGCTTTACGCCAGACTGACCCAGCTTGGCAGAGCCGTAGTTCTTGAATGATTTATTGCCATGATAATGGAGTGATTTGATCGCTTCTGCGTCAGGTTCTGGCAAGGCATCGAGGGTATTAGCAAGCTGAATCACCAACTCCATTGGGTTCTTAGAGGAAGATATTCGATACAGAAAACCGCCCTCCACTCTTTGGCGAACCCAGTAATCAAAGCCACTGCAGTCCATCACTTTGTCGCTGACCAGTGCGGCTTCACTACGATAACCACACGGCTCTACGACAACAGGTGTGTGTTTGAATTCTGGCTGACCTGATGCGGCATCGGTATGAGGCAAGATTAGTTCGCATGGTTTGCTGTCTTTGGCGGTGGGTGCGTTCCAGTGGATAGGCATGAAGACTTGTTCACGGCGCATCTCTTTGGTCACCACTAAGCGGGCTTGGCACTCCCCTTGTGCGCTGCGCACTTTCACCACTGGATTAATAGTGGCGTGGTTGAAAGCATCTAGCCCAAACTCATCCAAGTTCAGTTCTGAAACGGTATCTGGGTGCATCGCAACAAAAGGCTCAGGGGTATGCTCACCTAAACCTGCCGCCAAGCCCGTGCGGCTCATGGTGTGCCATTGGTCTCGGATTCGCCCTGTGTTCATGATAAGTGGGAATTCAAGGCTGGTATCGGCAATCGGTTTGTCGTGCTCAACTGCAATAAACTGCGCTTTGCCTGATTCGGTAAAGAACTCACCATTGGTGAACATGCGCTGTTCGATGATCTCAGGTTGATACTCAAGTACTGGCCATTGCTGTGGAGTGAGTTCGCCATAGCCTTTTTCATCCAGTTGCGTGAGTCCAATTAAGCACAAGTCTCGCGCTTTGCCCGTTTCATTGCCGAGCGCTGTCATCTCGCAATACTCTTTGAAGATCTCGCCTTCGTGGCGGTAATCAAACTGCTCTTTGAATCCCATTTTTTGCGCCACTTCTTTCAAGATCCACCAATCCGGTTTGGCTTCTCCTGGGCTTGGTAATATACGGCGTTGGCGTGAGATTCGACGCTCAGAGTTGGTTACGGTGCCCGACTTCTCACTCCACCCTTGTGCGGGCAGCACCACATCGGCCAAGCGAGTGGTTTCAGTGTCGGCAATACAATCAGACACCACCACAAATGGGCACTTCTCTAATGCCGCTTTGATCTTTTCACTGTCAGGCAGGCTCACGACTGGGTTGGTTGCCATAATCCACACCGCTTTGATTTTGCCTTCATTCATGGCATCAAACAGGTCAATCGCTTTTAAACCCGCATGTGTGGCTAAGCTGTCGGTTTGCCAAAACTCGCTGACGGTTTGGTGTGATTGCGGATCACCAAATTCAAAATGCGCCGCTAAAGTATTGGCTAACCCGCCCACCTCACGTCCGCCCATCGCGTTCGGTTGTCCTGTGACAGAGAATGGCCCCATGCCCGGCTTGCCAATTTTCCCGGTGGCTAAATGGCAGTTAATAATGGCGTTTACCTTATCGCACCCTTGTGTCGATTGGTTCACGCCTTGGGAGTAAATGGTTAGCACCTTCTCGTTCGATGCAAACAAACTGTAGAACTGTTTCAGCTGCTGCTCTGTTAACCCTGTGAGCTCAGGAACGCTTTTGTCGCCCCAGCCCGACTCTGTATAACGATATTGAGTCGCAGATCGAATCGATTCAGTAAAGCCTTGAGTGTGGTTTTCTATGTAGTCTGTATCTAGCTTGTCGTTATCATCGAGGTAACCCAATAAACCATTGAACAACGCGACGTCTGAGCCTGATTCCAATGCCAAGTGTATATCAGCAATTTCACAGGTGTCGGTATAACGCGGGTCGATGACGATGACTTTCAATGCAGGGTTGGCTTGTTTTGCGACTCTTAATCTTTGGAAAAGTACCGGATGACACCATGCTAGGTTGGAACCTGTAATCACGACTAGATCGGCTTGCTCGAGATCTTCGTAGCATACCGGTACTGTGTCTGCGCCAAATGCTCGCTTATGCCCGACCACGGTTGAAGCCATACACAACCTAGAGTTACTGTCGATGTTGCCACTGCCGATGAAGCCTTTCATCAGTTTATTGACAACATAGTAGTCTTCGGTAAGGAGCTGACCAGACACATAGAACGCAACGGAATCGGCCCCAAATTCTTCGATGGTTTGATTGAATTTGTCTGCGACCAACTGAGTGGCACTGTTCCAATCTAGCTCTTGTTTTTGCTCATTCTGAATATGAGCAGGCTGTGTAAGACGACCTAAAGGCGTGACGGTGTCGCCGAGCGCAATCCCTTTAGTGCATAGCTTTCCATAGTTTGATGGATGATCTTTATCACCACGCACTTCTAGTTTTCCTAACGATGTCGGTCTCGCTTCTATTCCACACCCTACACCACAATAAGCACAGGTCGATTTTATCCAGCCGCTGTTTGAATCGGTCATCCGTTTCTCGCTCAATTATCCATAATTGTAATAACTGAAAATAAGCAAATAACACGCCACTTCATAGCAATCAACAAGCAAGAAATATTTAACAATAAAAACAAGAGCTTAATAAACACAAACCTATCAGAAATGAGCAAAATAGAAATTAACCACGATAGAAACTTAATTTTTGCACCATCTTGCAGAAAGTTGCACCACAAATGCTCATTTGTATAAATCTAACAAAAAATTTACATACTACTTTAGGGGTAATCATGTGTTACCCTTATTTTTTAAGACATTGAAAAATATGCATTAATTTTTATTTTAATGAACAAACCGTAATCTGGCACCCTCCTTGCTCAACTAAAAACCAAGAGTTGGAAAAAACATTTTTTGTTTTTCTTGATGATTATGAATTGAGTGGAATCTCAACCCGGTATTCATCTGCTAACTACTAGAAATTAGATGCTAGTGATGATAATGCCGAGAATAAGGAATGGATTATGAGCAAGAAGAAAATCGTCGTTGTTGGTAACGGCATGGTTGGACACAAATTTATCGACAACATCCTGCAATCAGACAGTGATGAATTTGATGTGATTACTTTTAGTGAAGAGCCAAGGTTAGCGTACGACCGTGTTCAGCTGACGGCTTACTTTAATGGTAAAAGTGCTGATGATCTGTCATTGACCAGTGAAGAGTATTACCAAAGCAACGGCGTGAACTACTTGTTGAACCAGAAGGTTGCCAAGCTAGACACTGCCAATCAACAAGTCATCACTGAAAGTGGTCACGTTGAAAGTTACGACAAGCTAATCTTGGCGACGGGCTCTTTCCCTTTTGTTCCCCCTATTCCCGGTAACGACCAAGAACACTGTCACGTTTATCGGACTATTGAAGACTTAGACGCAATTGAACTATCAAGCAAAGGTAGCAAATCTGGTGTGGTGATTGGTGGTGGTCTGCTTGGCTTAGAGGCCGCAAACGCAGTCAAAAACCTTGGCTTAGAAACCCATGTGGTTGAATTTGCGCCTCGCCTGATGGCGGTTCAATTAGATGACGGTGGCGGTGCCCTATTACGCAGAAAAATTGAAGACCTTGGTGTGCAAGTTCATACCGAGAAAGCGACCTCTGAAATAGTCGATGGCGAAAACGCTCGCTACCGCATGAACTTCGCCGATGGCACCCATTTAGAAACCGACATGATCGTATTCTCTGCGGGTATTCGCCCACAAGATGCTCTAGCTCGCAGCTCTGATATCGCCATTGGTGAACGTGGCGGCATCGTGATTAATGATCACTGCCAAACTAACATCGACAACGTGTATGCGATTGGTGAATGTGCGCTTTGGGACAACAAGATCTTCGGCTTAGTCGCACCCGGTTACTCCATGGCGAAAGTCGCGGCTTCGCATATTGTCTCCGGCGGCACTGACGATGCTGCATTTACTGGTGCCGACATGAGCACCAAGCTCAAACTACTTGGCGTCGATGTGGCCAGTATTGGTGAAGTACATGGCAAGACGGAAGGCGCTCAGTCGTATACCTATAACGATGAAATCGAACAAGTGTATAAGCGCCTAATCATCTCAGCTGACGGCACAAAGATTGTCGGTGCGGTATTGGTCGGTGATGCAGAAGCTTATGGCTCGCTACTGCAAATCAAGCAAAACGATATGCCCCTTCCTGAAAACCCATCAGTGTTGATTTTGCCTAATGTGGCCGATGATTCAGGCTCTGCAATGGGTGTTGAAGCTCTGCCTGATAGCGCTGTTATTTGTTCATGTTTTGATGTGACTAAAGGCGACATTAAAGACGCGGTATCTGCTGGCTGCACCACGATGGCTGCACTGAAAGAAACCACCAATGCTTCAACAGGTTGTGGCGGCTGTTCTGCTCTTGCGAAACAAGTTCTCGATAGCGAACTGAGTAACTTGGGTGTTGAAGTCTCTAACGATATCTGTGAGCACTTTGCTTACTCTCGCCAAGAGCTGACTGACATCATCCGCGTCAACAAAATCAAGACCTTTGATGAGCTGTTAGATTCTCACGGCAACGGATTAGGCTGTACCGTGTGTAAACCAGCTGTCGGTTCGATTCTGGCTTCGTACTGGAACGATTACATCCTTGAAGATCAACACATCGAACTGCAAGACACCAACGACATCTACCTTGGCAACATGCAAAAAGACGGTACCTACTCAGTGGTTCCGCGTATTGCTGGCGGTGAAATCACACCGGATAAATTGATCGTACTTGGTGAAGTCGCTAAAGAGTTCGACCTGTACACCAAAATCACCGGTGGTCAGCGTGTCGACTTGTTTGGCGCACAACTTAACGAACTGCCTATCATCTGGAAAAAGCTGATTGATGCAGGTTTCGAAACGGGTCACGCCTACGGAAAATCGGTTCGTACCGTGAAATCGTGTGTGGGTAGCACTTGGTGTCGATACGGTGTCGACGACAGTGTTGGCTTAGCGATTCGACTTGAGAACCGCTACAAAGGCCTGCGTTCACCACACAAGATCAAGTTTGCGGTTTCTGGCTGTACTCGTGAATGTGCAGAAGCCCAATCAAAAGATTTTGGCATTATCGCCACCGACAAAGGTTGGAACCTCTACATCTGTGGTAACGGCGGTATGCGCCCTCGCCATGGTGACCTTTTCGCTACCGACCTTGATGAAACCACACTCCTTAAATACATCGACCGCGTTTTGATGTTCTACACACGTACCGCAGACCGCTTACAGCGTACATCGGTATGGATGGAGAACCTTGAAGGCGGCATCGAATACCTCAAGCAAGTCGTGATTGAAGACAAGCTCAACGTTGCTGAAGAACTTGAGGCCGATATCGCCCTCAACATCGAAAAATACCAGTGTGAGTGGAAAACCACCATCGAAACCCCTGAAAAGATGAAACGCTTCCAGCACTACATCAACAGCGAAGAAATGGACACTAGCCTGTCATTCATCAAAGAACGAGAGCAGCGTTTTCCTAAGCCGAGCTTGAGCTCTTCTTCCGATTCAAAACGCGATGAAAAGCTCGCTAAAGCAGACCAAATCGAAGTGACTGAGGTTTCATAAATTTCATCAGGTTCATCAATAAAAAAATAAAAACTCAATTTTAGACTAGGAGAAAGTCATGGAAAATTGGACAACCGTATGCAGCACCAGCGATCTAACCCCAAACGGGGGAATTTGCGCCAAAGTAGACGATAACCAAGTGGCTATTTTTTACTGCAAGCGCAGCGACACGCTTTATGGGCTCTCTAATTACGACCCTATCGGCAAGGCGAATGTGATGTCACGTGGTATAATTGGTTCATTAAGCGGAGAACCTTACGTGGCCTCACCCTTATACAAGCAGCATTACCACTTAGAAACTGGCGAATGTCTTGAACAGCCTGAGCTCAAGCTCGTGAAATTTGAAGTTCGCAAACAAGGAGAACAAGTTCAAGTTCTCGCACCACTTACTATCGCCAGTTAACTAAACCGCCGACACCATCATGCAAACGCTTATTAGCGTGCGCAATTTCGGCACAGGGTTTATGCACATTAAAAGCGTTCTAAGTTCGGAAGTAACGCAGGTGCACAAACCGGGTAATTTTCCAGATTTAAAGGATTTAAACCATGGATAACACTAAATTTTCGCTGCTTTCATTTACGGGTAAGATGAAGGTCTTACACCTAAGCTGGATGGCCTTTTTCATTACCTTTGTTGTGTGGTTCAACTTTGCCCCACTACTGCAAATGGTAAAAACTACGCTTGGTCTTTCTACTGAAGAGATCAAAACCCTCCTTATCCTCAACGTTGCATTAACCATTCCGGCGCGTGTCGCAATAGGCATGCTAACCGATAGATACGGCCCAAGGTTGGTCTACTCTTCGCTACTCGCTGTCTGTTCGATCCCTTGTTTTATGTTTGCTCTGGCAGACTCTTTCATCCAAGCGGCAATCGCTCGTTTCCTACTGGGCTTCATTGGTGCAGGTTTCGTTGTCGGTATTCGTCTTGTGTCTGAATGGTTCCCACACAACGAACTGGGTACTGCAGAAGGTATTTACGGCGGTTGGGGTAACTTCGGTTCAGCAGCAGCAGCGTTCACACTTCCAACTCTCGCTCTAGCGTTTGGTGGTGAAGACGGCTGGCGTTATGCGGTCGGTATTACTGGCGTAATGAGCTTAGCGTTCTCGTTTATCTTCTACAAAAACGTGTCAGATACACCAAAAGGTTCGACTTACTTCAAGCCTGCTCAAGTAACAGCAATGGAAGTGACATCAAAGGGTGACTTTTTCTTCCTACTTATTATGAAGATCCCTATGTATGCCGCTTTAGCGCTACTGACTTGGAAGCTATCACCAAGCAACATCAACATGTTGTCTGACATGGCGGTTTACTCTGTGTATGCAGGTTTAGCAGCACTTTACGTGTACGAAGTGTCGCAAGTTTGGAAAGTAAACAAGAACGTATTTAAAGAAGAAGTGCCTGAGATTCACCAGTACAAATTCAAGCAAGTTGCGGTACTTAACGTATTGTACTTCGCGACATTTGGTTCTGAACTGGCTGTGGTTTCTATGCTGCCACTGTTCTTCTCTGAAACCTTTGAATTAACACCGGTTCTTGCAGGTATGGTTGCATCGGCTTATGCCTTTATGAACCTAATGTCTCGCCCAGGTGGTGGTTGGATTTCAGATAAATTCGGTCGTAAACCAACACTGCTTATTCTAACGATTGGTCTTGCTGTGGGTTACTTCGCAATGGGTCAAGTCGACAGCACATGGCCTGTATGGCTAGCGGTTGTTGCGGCGATGGCGTGTTCTTTCTTCGTGCAAGCGGGTGAAGGTGCGGTATTCGCAACGGTTCCTCTAATCAAGCGTCGTATGACAGGTCAAATTGCAGGTATGACGGGCGCTTACGGTAACGTGGGTGCAGTAGTTTACCTAACTGTGTTGTCATTCGTGAGCTACCAAACCTTCTTCTTAGTGATTGCTGCAACAGCGGTACTTGGCTTTGTGACTCTACTGTTCATGGAAGAGCCTAACGGTCAAATCGCCGAAGTAAACGACGATGGCAGTGTCACGCTGATTAATGTCTCAAGCTAGTCTCAGTACTATGAAGCATTGATATTATTGAATCGGGAGAAGCACCTTAGCGGATACATCAATGCTAGGTGCTTCGTTCAAAGGCTCTAAGTTCACTAGGGCTTTTGTTCTTCCTAGGATGTTCTGTCAAGGAAGCGGGAAGAAGAGCAGTTAAGAAGAAGACCAGTTATGACAATTTCATTCAGCCAAGGGCAAGTCATCACGCCAGAATCCAACAACCAGTTAACGCTTAAGTTTGGTGGTTATTCGAATCAAGGCGTACGTGATGAAAACCAAGACGCCATCATTGTAAAACACCCCAAAACTCGCGTAGAGCAAGAGTTGAAAGGTAGTGTTGCCTGCATAGCAGACGGCGCAAGTTGCAGTGAACATGGCCAGAAAGCCAGTCACACCAGCGTGATGCAGTTTATCGACGACTATTACGCAACTCCCCAAAGCTGGAGCATCCAACGTTCGGCGCAAAAGGTCTTAACGTCCCTCAATTCTTGGCTCTTCAACACGTCTGTTTCTAATATTCATCCCGCACAACAAGTGAACCACAATGCCCTCGTTTCGACGTTCAGCAGCGTGATATTAAAATCGAACACCGCACATATCTTCCACGTGGGCGACAGTCGCATTTACTTACTAAGAGATGGAGAATTACGCCAGCTAACGCGCGATCACACCCGTAAAAATATGGGGCAAAAGCATTATCTAACACGCGCCTTAGGCATGGACAACCAACTCAACGTTGACTATCAAACCCTGCCTATCAAGAAAAACGACTGCTTTATCCTGACATCTGATGGCGTGCACGAGTTTGTCTCTCCCAATACCTTCAAGGAACACATCGACAAACCCGGAGCAGATTTCGAATACGCAGCACAAACCATCTGTAACACCGCTTTAAGCCACAATAGCTCAGACAACGTGAGTTGCTTGATTGTGCAAGTCAGCCATCTGCCTAAACCTTCGCTGATTGAGTTCCATGAGAAGCTAGCTAAACGTGCCATCCCCCCCGCTTTAAAGCTCGGGCAAAGTATCGACAACTTCATGGTGCTTGAGGTGTTGTATGCAGGATCTAGAAGCCATGTGTATCGTGTGATGCAGAAAGAGACACAGACCGAGTTCGTGCTGAAAGTCCCTTCCGTCCAATATCACGATAGCCCTTCGCAACTCAGAGCTTTCTTTAATGAACAATGGGCGGGGATCTTGTTAAAAAACAAGAGAGTAATGAAGGTTTACCCGACGCCAGAGAACTCGCAATTCTTATACCAAATCTGCGAATGGGTAGAAGGCATCACGCTAAGACAATGGATGTACGACAATCCAAAACCGTCACTCAATGAAGTACGCGACATACTAGAAAAGATCACTCAAGGCATTCGAGTACTGCAACGTGCAGACATGGTGCACCGAGACTTAAAGCCGGAAAACATCATAATTCAACGTGATGGTGAGGTAAAAATCATCGACCTTGGTGCGGTGTTAGTGAGAGGCCTTGAAGAGGGAGAGCTCACCGACAAAGACGACACTCCATTAGGCGCGGTCAATTACATAGCGCCAGAGACCATCAAGCACAACACGGCCACCACAAGCTCGGATCTGTTCTCTATCGCCGTGATCGGCTATGAGATGCTAACAGGTGGATTGCCCTACTCTGAAATGACTGCACAATCGCTTAAGCAATCTCGTCATCATCAGTGGGAATACCAACCCATCACACAGAAACGAGCTGACTTGCCAAGTTGGGTAGATTTGGTGTTACAAAAAGCCTGCGCGGAATCACCAAGCGAACGTCATCAAGTGTTGGGGGATTTTGTAGCAGACCTTTACACACCAAACCAAAGCTTGGTGAAAAGCAAAGCCAAGCAACCTTTGATAAACCGAAACCCAATCCAGTTTTGGAAAGTGTTGGCTTTGTTGCTCGGCATTGTTGCCATTGTAGAAATGGGCTTATTGCTCAGTGCTAGTTAAAACCAAGTTCGAGTTAATTACAGGTTCGAGCTAAACGCGAGGCTTCTAGCTAAGCGTAAAATTCGAGCTAGCCACGCTTTACTAAGCTTCTTGGTACTAACTCAATACCCGCTTGGTAACGTTTAGCAGACGCGTTCAAAGCAAGTGCAAAGGCACTGTCTGCAATCACTTCGAATTGCTGTGGCAATGAATGGACTTTAAAAGGTAAGAAATCCAATAAACGGTTATCACCAAAGGTTGCCAGCTTTACTTGGCTGATCAGCTCTGGCTTTTCGACCATCACATCCAACACACCTTCTAGTAAGGTATAAGACATAGTGACAATCGCATCAGGTACTGTGCCTTTAGCAATCCACTCTTCAAAAATCTCACGCCCTGATTCTCGGTCAAAGTGCTCGCCATAACCGACAACCATCGGCTTGTTTTCGGTTAACCCTGTTTGTTGAGTATGTGCTTTATTCGCCGCTTCAAAACCCAACTGACGTTCACGTGAAATGTTCAGATCAGGCAGTGCACCAATCAAACCAACACTATGAATACTGTCATCAAGAATCGAATGCGTCAGTTCAAATGCAGCTTCGAAATCTTCACTGATCACACAGGCAAAGTGCTCATCATCTAAAGGACGGTCAATCGCAATAACGGGTGTGCCTGAGTTTTGCAACTTCAAGTAGAACTCATTGGCGTCTGGCATTGAGCTCGCCACCAGCAAGGCATCAATACGACGGCTTACCAAGGCTTCAGCGACCTTTCGCTCGGTTTCAGCGTCATCATCTGAGCAACCAATCAAAATCTGATAGCCCACTTTACGTGAGTTCTGCTCTATCAATTTTGCTAAACGCGCGTAACTGCTGTTTTCCAGATCAGGAATAATCAAACCAAATGAACGGCTATTACCAGCGCGCAGCGAGGAAGCAGCATGGTCTGGTCGGTAGTTATACTCTTCCACCACTGCCATCACTTTCTGCTGTGTCTTTTCACTGATTCTGTATTTCTGCGCCTTGCCATTGATCACATAACTGGCTGTCGTTTTCGATACACCGGCTAGTTTGGCAATCTCATCTAGTGTCATATGGGTGACCTGTATTTTGTGCGTAGGATCATATAACCAATCTTCTGATCCTTGGATTAGTTGAATTATATGCTGAATCGATTCAGTATAAAAGCTGAAAGGATTCAGCAAAATCTGAAAAGTGACTTCAATCATCCTTTTGAATGGATTGAGCGTCATTTGTCGTGATTCAGCTTCTTGTTGTTAACGAAACTGGAATTACGACACGCAGCAAAACTATTTTGAAAACCAAAATCGGCTTTGCTGAATTTTTTTACACTGAATGCTGAACCGATTCAGCAATCATAAAGCAGCGGGCAAATATTGCTCTAGACTGAATCGTAGCGATACACAAATTCTCAAGCGATACGCTAAAGAGGCACCATGCTTAAATTATCAAAATCTGACATCACTCTAGGCCAAACTGCCGAAGACAAATTCAAAGCAATCCAAAACATTGCTGGCGACCTGACAGCTAAAGGTTTAGTTGACTCTGGTTACGTTGAAGGAATGCTGAACCGTGAAAACCAGAACTCTACGTTCCTAGGTAACGGCATCGCGATTCCTCACGGAACGACGGATACTCGTGGCCTAGTAAAAGAGACAGGCGTTGCGGTACACCACTTCCCTGAAGGTATTGATTGGGCAGACGGCAACCGTGTTTACGTAGCAATTGGTATTGCAGCGAAATCTGACGAGCACTTAGGCATTCTTAAGCAACTAACAAAGGTTCTAGCGGCAGACGGTGTTGAAGAGAAATTAAAGCAAGCTAAATCAGAAGACGAAATCATCGCCCTACTTAACGGCGAAGTTCAGCTAGAAGCCGACCTAGACGCTTCTTTAGTTCAGCTACTGTTCCCTGCGAGCGACATGATTCAAATGTCTGCCGTTGCGGGTGGCCTACTTAAGAACACAGGTTGCACAGACAACGCATTCGTTGCTGACCTAGTAACAAAAACACCAACTCACCTAGGCCAAGGCCTGTGGTTGTTGGGCAGCGACAAAGGCGTAACACGCACTGGCGTATCTTTCGTTTCAACAGCGAACCATTGTGAATACGAAGGCACACCAGTGAAAGCATTAGTCGCATTCGCAGCTTGTAACAGCGCGCACCAATCTATTCTGGCAAACCTAAGCAAGATGGTTTTCGAAGGTAAACAGCAACAACTGTTAACAGCTGACGCAGCGCAAGTGATTGGCCTTCTGAAAGGTGAAGCGGTTTCTACAGCGTCTCAAGACGATGACAACTGCGCAGTATTCAAAATCAAAAACGCACACGGCCTGCACGCTCGTCCAGGTGCAATGTTGGTTGCTGAAGCGAAGAAATTCGAATCAACAATCCGCGTTTCAAACCTAGATGGCGACGGAAAAGAAGTGAACGCGAAGAGCTTGATGAAAGTCATCGCACTTGGCGTTAAACACGGCCACCAGCTTCAGTTTGTTGCTGAAGGTGACGATGCAGCACAAGCACTTGAATCGATTGGTAAAGCTATCGCTTCAGGCCTTGGCGAAGGTTAAGGAGTCGATATGTCTGATAAACAAATCAAAGCCGTTACCGTAACGCTTAACCCTGCTCTAGACCTGACAGGCGCTATCGACGCACTAAATGTAGGTTCAGTTAGCCTAGTAAACAAAGGCTCTCTGCATGCAGCGGGCAAAGGCGTAAACGTCGCAAAAGTTCTTTCAGAGCTTGGCGCGAAAGTGACCGTAACAGGTTTCCTTGGTCGCAATAACGAAGAAGCGTTCTGCCAACTGTTTGAAGAGATGGGCGCAACTGACCGCTTCATCCGTGTTGATGGCGCAACTCGCATTAACGTGAAATTGGTAGAGAATTCAGGCCAAGTAAGCGACATCAACTTCCCAGGGGTTCCTGTTGATGCTGACGCGATTAAAGCGTTCGAAGAAACCCTATTAGAACTTGCTGAAACGCACGATTATTTCGTCATTGCAGGCAGCTTGCCACAAGGTATCTCTCCTGAGCTTTGCGCTTCTTGGGTTCAACGCTTACACGATTTAGGTAAGAAGGTGCTATTTGATAGCAGCCGTGACGCACTTAAAGCCGGTATCAATGCACAACCATGGTTAATCAAACCAAACGATGAAGAGCTGTCTCAGCTGTTCAATGCAGAGCTGACAACTCGTGACCAATGCCAACACGCGGGCCAAGCCCTAAGTGAAAAAGGCATCGAGAATATCGTGGTATCACTTGGCGCTGAAGGCGTGATGTGGCTTAACCAAGGTGAATGGTTACATGCTCAACCACCGCGCATGCAAGTAGTAAGCACGGTAGGCGCAGGTGACACATTGGTTGCTGGTCTATGTTGGGGTCAAATGCAACAGATGCCAAAACCAGAACTTATTAAATTCGCAACCGCCCTATCTGCTCTAGCAGTTTCACAGGTAGGCGTGGGCATCACCAGCCAACAAGAGCTGGATTCAGTACTACAAAATATCCAATTACAGGCGCTTAGTGCTCCAACTAGCCAGTTAGACACAAGCAAATAGGACAAAAGGTTTATTATGAATATTACCATTATCACAGCTTGCCCAAGTGGCGTAGCAAACAGCATCATCGCCGCGGGCTTGTTAGAGCAAGCGACAAAAGCACTGGGTTGGAACGCCGCTATTGAATGTCAATCAAGCGTGTTACCTGATTCAACCGTATCGCAAGACGCTATCGACAGCAGCGACGTTGTGGTTATCGCAGCCAACACCAACGTTGATAAAGCGCGCTTTGTCGACAAGAAAGTATACCAAGCGGCTATCTCTGAATGCACTGCTGATGCAAAAGCATTCCTAGAGAAAGCGGTAGCAGAAGCAACAGTATTAGACGCTTCACAAGTTGAAAGCGCTGTTGAAGTGACTGGTACGTCACCTGCTACAGGTAGCAAAAAGATCGTAGCGATTACGGCTTGCCCAACGGGTGTTGCACATACCTTTATGGCCGCTGAAGCGCTTGAAGCCGAAGGCAAACGCCTAGGTCACCAAATCAAAGTAGAAACTCGCGGCTCTGTAGGTGCAAAAAACCAACTGACAGACCAAGAAATCGCAGACGCTGATCTAGTTATCATCGCAGCAGATATCGATGTTCCTCTGGATCGTTTTAACGGCAAAGCGCTATACAAAACCACAACAAGCCCTGCTTTGAAGAAAACAAAGCAAGAGATGGAAAAAGCATTCGCAGAAGCTAAACCATACCAACACACTGCTTCTTCAAATTCAGCACCTGCTGACGAGAAGAAAGGCGTGTACAAGCACCTAATGACGGGTGTTTCTCACATGCTTCCAGTGGTAGTTGCAGGTGGTTTGATCATTGCTCTTTCTTTCGTATTCGGTATCGAAGCGTTTAAAGAAGAAGGCACGCTGGCCGCTGCACTGATGACTATCGGTGGTGGCTCTGCATTCGCTCTGATGATTCCTGTTCTTGCTGGTTTCATTGCATTCTCGATTGCCGACCGTCCGGGTCTGGCTCCAGGTCTAATTGGCGGTATGCTGGCTAGCTCAACGGGCGCAGGTTTCCTAGGTGGTATCGCAGCAGGTTTCATTGCAGGTTACGCAGCGAAATTCATTGCCGACAAGGTTCAACTTCCACAATCCATGGAAGCCCTCAAGCCAATCCTGATCATTCCGTTTATCGCGAGTTTGTTCACTGGTCTTGTGATGGTTTACATCGTGGGTGGCCCTGTTTCTGGCGTGATGAGCGCAATGACAACTTTCCTAAACAACATGGGAACGTCTAATGCGATTCTTCTGGGTGTGATTCTAGGCGCAATGATGTGTTTCGACCTTGGTGGTCCAGTAAACAAAGCAGCTTACACATTCGGTGTTGGTCTATTGGCTTCGCAAACTTACGCACCAATGGCAGCAATCATGGCAGCAGGTATGGTTCCAGCTCTAGGTATGGGCCTTGCGACTTTCCTAGTGAAAGACAAGTTTGAAGCAGGCGAGCGTGAAGCAGGTAAAGCATCATTCGTTCTTGGCCTATGTTTCATCTCTGAAGGTGCAATCCCATTCGCAGCGAAAGATCCAATGCGTGTTATCCCAGCTTGTATGGCAGGTGGTGCACTAACAGGTGCTCTATCAATGATGTTTGGTGCACAGCTAATGGCTCCACACGGCGGTCTATTCGTACTACTGATTCCTGGCGCTATCTCTCCAGTACTTATGTACCTAGTGGCGATTGCAGCAGGTACGCTAGTAACAGGCTTTGGCTACGCAGCACTTAAAAAGATGAGCGGCTCTAAAGTAACGGCAGAGGCTTAATCCCCCTACTCTGGTTAACGGTTCAGCCCGATAACCAGAGGCTCTTGATAACCGGTTTCTTGGTAAAACGGCTCCTTAAAACAAAGGCTCCTCATTTGAGGAGCCTTTTTATTGTTCATGTATTTTCCGGTCGGAATGAGTTAAGTGCAATATTGGTATATTTGATTAGCTAGTAAGCGTTTCTTCAAAGACACCCAATTCACGACCAAGCCAGATCGCTCGTACTGTGTGATCCAAAGTTTCTTCACCGCCAGTTACAGGGTGAATAAGCACCGACATATCACCGCGTTCTTGCTCAAGCCATTCAACAATGCCCGACTCTTTGTTCGCAAAGTGAATCTCAAACATTGGCATCTTATGTGGACCAACCAAACGCTGTATTAATGGGAAAGTCTCTAATACATCTTTACGTTCCGATAGAATTTTCTGACGAAGTGTTTCTGCCTGCTCTGCAAATCGCAGAGGGAAATAGATATGACCGTGGTACATGGCACCATCCTTTAGAATTATGATGTCGCAAGTTTATACCTAAACCGCCTTTAATAGCCAAACCTAAATAGGTGAGCTTGCTTTCGGAAGGATCAATTTGAAATGGGAAAACTAGAGTTTGTTACTCGAACGAATCGAAAACAAACTCTAGTGATATTGACTATTTCTTTAAATCACTACGGGCGTAGCTTTAAAACTCGGTCAATGTCTTCTGCAGAGTGGCGCTCTGGTACTTGCTCCCACTCTTCGCCAAATGAACGGTTAACCACTCGGCCGCGTTGGAAACCTTCACGCGCTTCTAGCTGCTTCGCCCAGCGCACAACGTTGGTGTAAGACTCAACTTGTAGAAATTCGGCTGCGTCGTAAATTTTGCCAAGTACTAAGTTACCGTACCAAGGCCAAATCGCGATATCTGCAATAGACAGCTCTTCACCCGCAACGAAAGTGCTGTTAGCAAGTTGCTTGTCTAACACATCTAGTTGACGTTTAGCTTCCATTGCGAAGCGGTTAATTGGGTACTCTTGCTTTTCATCCGCGTAAGCGTAGAAGTGGCCGAAACCACCGCCTAGGAATGGTGCCGAGCCTTGTGCCCAGAACAACCAGTTAATGGTTTGCGTTCTTGCTGCCCCTTTTTTTGGTAAGAAGTGACCAAATTTTTCTGCTAGATGCATCAAGATAGATGCCGATTCGAATACATTCACGTCTTCGTCACCAGACTTGTCGACAAGTGCTGGTATTTTGGAGTTTGGATTCACGCCAACAAAGCCAGAAGAGAACTGATCAGCCTCACCAATGTTGATCAAGTACGCATCATATTCAGCTTCTTTAACACCCGCCGCTAACAACTCTTCCAGCAAGATAGTGACTTTTTGACCGTTAGGTGTGCCAAGAGAATACAATTGAAAAGCATGGTCACCAACAGGAAGCTCTTTATCAAAGCGAGCTCCAGATTCAGGACTATTGATGTTTGCCCACTTGTTACCACCAGCAGTATCGTTAACCCAAACTTTTGGCGGAGTGTATTGTTCTGACATGATATTTCCTTATTAATATAGGGTCTCACAAACTGATATTAGGTCACATGCCTGCGGTTAAAACCCCTGAATACGATTTATTTTCAAACTGTTAAGCATGGCTTATTCCAGAAAGACATAACCCGCTTAAGCGTTAGTGTGTAGAAGGTAAGTCTGTATTCAAACTTCAATCTAATATCGATAAGTCCACTGCATCATTTAGCAATGATTTTACGAACGACATACCGACAGCTTCAAGAAAGCTGTGATAAAATCGGGATATTACAATTGATAAGGATTTGGCAATGTCTTCTGATTTCACAGGTTCGAGTGCAGCGTATGCTCGCCAAGAGAAAGGCTACCGCGAAAAAGCACTAAAACTGTACCCTTGGGTTTGTGGTAAATGTGCGCGCGAATTTGTTTACTCAAACCTCCGAGAGCTTACCGTTCACCACGTGGATCACGACCATACAAACAACCCTGAAGATGGCAGCAACTGGGAGCTACTGTGCCTGTACTGTCACGATCATGAGCATTCAAAATACACTGACCATGAGCGTTATGGTGTGGATGCAAAAGCGAGTTTAGATGATCATCAGTCAGCGACACACAACCCGTTCGCCGATCTCGCTAAGATGATGAAGAAATAACACACCTTCAGAGTAGTCTTTGGTAGATGGTAACTGCTAGATAATAGATACATAACAAGTAACACCAGTATGTCACCATACTGGGGTTTCTTTTATCTGCCGTCATAACCAAATAATAGAGTTCAGGTAGGCAGGATCAAAAAAGCCTTCCGAAGAAGGCTTTTTAAGAATCAAATCGAATTATGCTGCCGCTTGCTTGCGAGACTCTTCTACCTTCTTAGCGCGTTGTTTTAGCGTCAATTTATCGCGGTATGCAAACCAAACGTAAGACACAACCACTAAGAAGAACAGGTATGACAATGAGAAAATGAACGGCGATTGAATGATATCGTTCGAGATACCCCAAGAAACACCGATAACAGTCACTGCAATTTTCGCAAAAAAGCCACACATCAATAGCACTAATGCCAACTGTGGGAAACGCGTACTGCGGAATGCAAGCCAGTAGCAACTACCAACTGCTAGAGCCGCAACATAGAAGCCGAATAGGAAAGAGTGAATATGGTCAGCTGCCGCTACACCACCAGAAATTGACATCAATAAAATTAAAAACAGTTTCATAATACTCGCCTCACCATAAGTTGGAAACGCATCCTTTCAAATTTGGAATCTCAGTTTGCATACTATTTTCCCACTTTTTACGGACAACACAACCCCTCCAATCGAACAAAATGTAAGCAAAAGTACTAACAAAAATCACCCTTAACAATTGCTTAACATTCTGTTTTTAATAAAACTCCGTTACTCCTTGTCTCATATGAACAAAGCGCTGTTACGATTTATTTTGTTACACAAATTTAACCTTGGAAATTAATTAAAATTATTTGTAACTCTGTGATATCCGCACGCAATACGCGTCTATTCAAAAACCATCACCTCAAAATCCCTGAAATAATAAGAAGACAGAGCGAAAAAGAACAAAATAGAGAGGTGTTAAAAACATTTCAAAAACCAATGAAAAACAACCTATTAACAAATTGAATTTAATTTACCAAAAATGGAAAAAGAGATTCCAATCACATTTCAATTGGTTATAATCCGCGCTCTTTTGCGCTATCTGTTGATAAACGCAAACTAATTTTGAAGAAACAATCACAATAACCCGTCTTTAGTTAAGTGGCTCTCCACTAACCGATGACAAAACTGAGAATAAAAATGAGCAAGATTGATAAAGCAACACGTATCCTGCTAGCAGGCTTCTGTATCAACCTTTGTCTTGGCATCCTGTATGCTTGGAGTGTATTTAACAAAGCGCTAGTAACTGAAGCTGGTTGGAGTGCTGCTGAAGCATCTTCACCTTACGCTATTGCAACTATCACATTCTCTGTTTGTCTTCTTGTTGCGGGCATCCTACAAGACCGTATGGGTCCACGTAAGATCCTTATCCTAGGTACAGCGCTTACAGGCCTAGGTATGATTGCTTCTGGTTTCGCTACAACGCCTATGATGCTGAACATCACGTTCGGTATTATAACAGGTGCAGGTATCGGCTTCGGTTACGCATGTCTGTCTCCATCAGCAATGAAGTGGTTCCACTCTTCTAAGAAAGGTATGGTTAACGGTCTTATCGCAGCAGGCTTCGGTCTTGCGGCTATTTACCTAGCACCAGTAACTTCTGCGCTAATCGACAGCATGGGTATCCAAACTAGCTTTATGATTCTTGGTGTTGGTGTACTTGCAATCGCAGTACCTCTAGCAGCAACAATCAACAACCCACCAGCGGATTACACGCCAGCTGAGCCTAAAGTAAAAGCAGGCCAAGCTCCTAAAGCGGTTAAGAAGACTGAAGACCTAACTTGGAAAGTAATGCTGAAGACTCCTCAGTTCTACTCTCTATGGATCATGTACGCATTCGCTGCATCTGTTGGTCTAATGATCATCGGTAACATCACTACAATTGCTAGCGTTCAAGCTAACCTGCCAAACGCAGTTTACCTAGCGTCTATCCTTGCAGTATTCAACTCAGGCGGCCGTGTTGCTGCGGGTATGCTTGCAGATAAAATCGGTGGCGTACGTACTCTACTTCTAGCGTTCATCCTTCAAGGCGCGAACATGGCTCTATTCGCTACGTTCAACTCTGAATTCACGCTAATCATTGGTACGGCTATCGCAGCGGTTGGTTACGGTACGCTTCTAGCAGTATTCCCAACACTAACTGCTGAGTTCTACGGCCTGAAAAACTACGGTACTAACTACGGCGTGCTTTACACGGCATGGGGTATCGGCGGCGCTATCGGTGCAGCAGTTGTTGGCTTCTCAATGTCAAACGGCGAAGGTTACGGCCTAGCTTACACAATCTCTGCGGTTATGATGGCAGTGTGTATTGTTCTAGCAATCATCACTAAACCAATCTCTGAAGCTAAAGTTGCTGAACTAAAAGCATCACAAGCTTAATCAACAGAAAAGATTGAATTTGTTACTGAAGAGCTTAACCTTAGGGTTAGGCTCTTTTTGTATCAAGCGACTTCTCCATTGACGACCGAAACCACTCTTCAGCTCTCCCCCACTTATTATCTCGACAACTTCAATCGACTGGTTGAACACGCTCAAACGCTCTACCCCGATCTTCTGAGTGATGACGAATGTCGTTGGTTGTCCGCATACAAACGTCTTTCTGTTTCAAGCCAATGCCTAATGGTTCGTTTGCTTTCTCGTAAAGGCCGTTGGTTTCGCAGCGATAAACTCAACTATGTTGAGATCCCAGATCTAAAGACCGTACTGCAAGAGCTAAACAGCTCAGGCTTCATTGGGTTGAGTCATCCCGAAGAACAGCATGACCTCGCCATTAGTGAGGTCGAGCTCGGGTTGCACTTGCTCACCAAACCAGAGCTGTTGAGTGTATTCCCCGCCCTTAAGAGCCATAGAAACGCCAAGAAAGACGAGCTGTTGTTACGGCTTGATCAGCAACCTTTTGACCAATTTCAAAACCTCTCTTTCGACTGTATTTACGTCATCGAATCTCAAGTGATTGATGTATTACTGTTGCTGTTCTTTGCCAACACCTATCAAGACTTAAGTCAGTTCGTGTTAAGCGACCTTGGGCTAAACACCTTTGAGAACTACCCATTAAGCAAGCAACGCCGCTTCTTCACCTCTAGGGATCAGCTCAATCAATTAATCCAGATGCGCGATATTCAACGCTTGTATTCAGAAGGTGACCGCAAAGATGGCGAGTTTCTGGAACTGCTTTTAAATGCGATTCCTGAAGAATCAGAACACAGAAGTATTGCCAGAAAACGATCGCGTTTGATCAATGATGTTGCTCGCGATCTTGAAAGGCTTAATCTAAACGACCAAGCTATCTTTTGGTTCAGACAATCTACACTTCCTCCGAGCAGAGAACGACTTGCACGCATCTATGATAAGCAAGGTACGCTAGACTTAATGTGTGACATTGTCACGCAAATGAAAGCTACTCCATCGGATGTGTCAGAGTTGGAAGTCGCTATTAAGCTTGAAGACCGGCTGCTACGGAAACAGGGGCACAAAGTTTCACGAACCATAAAGCCGAGCTGCAAAGAGTTAAAACTGGAATTAGACCTCAGCCAAACTCGAGTCGAGCTTGCGGTAAAGCAGCATTTTGAGAACCAAGGTTGGGACGTCTATTTTTCAGAAAACAGTTTTCTGTGTGGCTTGTTTGGTTTGGCTTTCTGGGATGTCATTTTCGCAGACGTTGAAGGCGCCTTTATCAATCGTTACCAACATCGACCATTGGATCTGTACCATTCAGATTTCGTAGACAAGCGAGCCGAACAGATTGAAGCCGTGTTTCAGACGATATCCAAACATGGGCTGAACCATTTTCTTGATACTTACGATGAAAAGCAAGGTATCGCGAACCCCTTTGTTCATTGGAATTATTTTCCTAAGGCACTCATCGAACACGGCATGGCTTCAATTCCAAATGCCTTGGTTGTAGACCTCTTCAAAGTGATATTGAGTGACTTAAAGCTATTTAGAACTGGGATGCCGGATTTGATTGCGTTCAAGGGCGATGAGTTTCATTGGATTGAAGTCAAAGGCCCTGGCGATAAACTGCAAGACAACCAGTGGCGCTGGATCAAAGAGTTTGAGCGATTGTCTGTCCCCTTCTCTGTTTGTTACGTCAATCAATGAGTCTTAGCTCTTAGCTCTTAACTCTTAACTCTTAACTGCTAGCTTTTAGCTCTTGGGACTTAAATCTAGCTAAGTCTAAACACCAATTTCTGAGCACTAGCGAGTGACGCGCATCGACAAGTCACTCGTCCCATCAAGCTCTTGTCTACAAAATTGTTAGAACATGAGCATTTTCAATCATTTTCGATATAATTATAGAAAATGCCTAATATTTAAATACGTATGAATTTGAAAAAACTCTTCATTTTAGCTTTTGTTAGCGTCTTCTCAGGTTGTGCCGTCTACGCGGGTTTAAACTTCGACGAACTGTTTGGTGAACAACAAGTACGCGATCGCCAAGCACCTATTCTTTCAGCTCAAGCGCAGCACTTCATTGACGAAGTAAAGCCCATCATTGATAACCGATGCGTGGTTTGTCACGCTTGTTATGACGCCCCTTGCCAACTCAAAATGTCTTCAGTGGAAGGTATAGACCGAGGCGCGAGCAAGGCACTCGTTTATCAAGGCACCCGCTTAACGGCATCAGCCCCTACTCGCTTGTTTGAAGATGCATTAACTACGCAAGAATGGCGTGAGGCGGATTTTCACCCTGTACTTAACGAACGTATGCAGAACCCAACCGCCAACCTCGATGCTGGGCTTGTTTCTCGTATGCTGAAGCAAAAAGAAAACCACCCTCTTCCTGATCAAACGCAGCTCGAAGGCTTTGATTTCTCAATAGACCGTGACCAACAGTGCCCAACCATTGAGGAGTATGCCAAATATGAAAAAGATTACCCAACTTGGGGAATGCCTTATGGGATGCCAAACTTAGACAAAACCGAATACGCGACTTTAATGAGTTGGTTGGAAAATGGCGCGTTAATGAACGACCACATTCCATTGACTGATGCAGAACAAGAGCTCGTTAATGTCTACGAAAGCTTTTTAAACAAGAGCGACAATAAGAGTCAACTTTCAGCACGTTATATCTACGAGCACCTGTTTTTATCTCATGTCTATTTTTCTGATTTAGCTCAACCAACGCGTTTCTTTACTGTTGTTCGCTCTGCAACACCACCAGGTGAAGCGGTACAGCGCATCACGACTCGTCGCCCTTATGACGATCCAAAAGTAGACCGTGTTTACTACCGTCTGATTCCAGAACAAGGCACTATCGTCGACAAAACGCACATGCCTTTCGCACTTAATAAAGAGCGTCTACAAAAGTGGAACACCTGGTTTGTCGACGTAAATTACGAAGTAAAACAACTACCTAGTTACGACATCGATGTTTCAGCTAACCCAATGACTTCGTTTGAAGCACTGCCAGTAAACTCGCGCTTCAACTTCATGTTAGATAATGCGCAGAATACCATTATGGCCTTTATCAAAGGGCCGGTGTGTCGTGGTCAGCTTGCATTAAATGTCATTAATGACCGTTTTTGGGTCTTCTTTGCTGATCCTGAAAAAGCGGATCTACCAGAGATAAACACCTTCTTTAAGAACCAAGAAAAAAACTTAAAGCTACCAAGTGAGCTCAGCAGTAATACACTCCCAATAACTAGCTGGATACACTACTCAAAACAACAAGCACGATACCTCGATGCCAAATCAAATTTCACGAATCAATGGTTTAAGAATAGTGAACACCTAAATACCGATCTCATTTGGGACGGAAATGGCACCAACCCAAATGCAGCATTAACGATCTTCAGACACTTTGATAGTGCCTCTGTTGTCCAAGGTCTGGTTGGCCCTCAACCTAAAACTGCATGGATTGTAGATTATGCGCTTTTAGAGCGTATTCATTACCTTCTTGTCGCGGGCTTCGATGTATATGGTAACTTCGGCCACCAACTCATGACCCGTATGTTTATGGACTTCTTGCGTCTTGAAGGTGAGAGTAACTTCTTAAGCCTTCTTCCTAAAGACGTTCGTCACATTGAACACTCTAGTTGGTACCAGAACCAAAGCGCACAACTGAGTGACTATTTGCAGCGAAACATTGCACCTTTTGATCAGCCGACCAGCGTGGTTTACAAAACGGCGGATCCGAAACACGAACTGCTTGATATGATCAAAGATAAGCTCGCACCTGTTCTCGATAATCGCTTTGAGATTGTTGAAACAGGTTTTGGTAGGAAGAATGAAGCACTGCTTAACCAAGTGAATTTGATAAAGGGCGAAGGCCTGCGTCATGTGCCTCAATTAGTGATGATCATGATTGAAGGCGAAAACGGCGAAGAGCAACTGTTCACCATGATTCACAATAACGCGCACAGCAACATTTCTAGCTTGTTTAATGAAGAAGGTAACCGTGATTACGCCAATGATGACCTTACCCTCGTACGAGGCGTTGTCGGTAGCTACCCTGCGGCTTACCTATCATTAACCGAGAGCGAGATTCCTACTCTGGTTAAAACGCTGCAAAACTTAAGCACAGAAGAAGACTACGTGGCGCTGCTAGATAAGTTTGCGGTACGACGCAGTTCTAGCGAGTTCTGGCCATTCAGTGATCGCGTGCATCGTTGGTATCAACAAGACCAACCGATCGAGTTCGGATTGTTGGATTACAACCGCTTCGAGAACCGTTAGTTTTCACTCATAAAGCATAAAAGCAAAAATCCTCTGTCTTGGTAGAGGATTTTTTGTATATGAGAAAGTATCTTAAGTGCTATTGAGAAGCGAGAAGTGCTCTTAAGAAGCGAAAAGTTCTCTATATTGAATCCTATGCTTCCGGTTGGTGTAGCTCATCAAAAAACGCACGCGCGGCGGGGGAAAGGGAATCTACAGGTTGCTTCAACACCACATAAAACTGACTCTTAAGGCTCCACTTCTCGGGCTGAAGCGGAATCAAGGCTTGGTCATAATGGCCACGGTCGATTAAATGAGACGGTAAAAAACTCAGGTGTGTGCCCGCCAAGGTTAAAATTACACCCGACTCGACATGCCAGCCATCAAAAGGCTTTACGGAATCGTACTGCTCAATATTCAGTAGTCGGAACATCTCATCTTTGGCATAGCCGCCCATGTTGATACGACAGCCATCCAATGAGAAATCTTTGTCCATGATCTTCTCGGCCAGATCCTTACGCGCATACAGATAACTGTGCTCTTCAAACAGTGGGTATTTATGTTGAAACGCTGATTTTTGATGTGACCCTAGAACCACTATCATCATATCGATCTGGCTCTTTGCTAGCTTCTCATTCAACTGGGTGAAATCGCCAACATCAACACTCACCTCAACACTGTTACTGCGTTGGTAAAACGTCTCGATCGCTTTGGGAAGTGGGTTATAGGGCAAAGTGACGGTGTTATCCAAACATCCAATTCGCACATACCCAGAGAGTTCTGTCTGTACACCTCGTAACTTATAAGCGAAGTCGGTTAAGGTCGATTTTAGTTGGTTCGCATATTTATACACTTGCTCACCTTCATGAGTCAGCTTAAAACCCCTTCTTCCACGTTGACATAATGTTAATTCTAAGCTTTTTTCCAAGGCAATAAGTTGATTACTCAGCACAGGTTGGCTAATCCCAGTGCTTGCGACCGCCTGATTGATGCCTCCTTGCTCTACGATTTCACAAAAAATCTCTAATCTTCGCAGGTCTCTTTTATCTAACTTATTGTTTGAATTCATTTTGCCACTTACATTTGTTTTTTATTATGTTTGCATCTGATTATATTCATTTATTAACAATAAATACATCAGTATGCTTTATTCACACTTATGGAATAACAATGCATGGATGGCACTATGGCGGCAGAAACTTACGTGAATAAACCCGAAGTAACACACAGCCACAAAAAGATAGATGACTTCGAATTGGAACCTGTTCCCGAGAAGGCCAAACGATCTTGGTGGGTCATCAGCCTTATTTGGTTGGCAATCGGCATCGACATTTCGGGACTGTTTCTCGGCTCGATTCTAAGCAGCGGTATTGGTTTTGAAGACGCACTGCTTGCCACGTTTATTGGTTCAGGCTTATTGGCGATCATCGCGATGCTGTGTGCCAACATTGGCTTTCAAGCTGGCGTGTCTACCCCGCTGGTGAGCAGCGCGGTATTTGGCCGTAACGGCGGTAAAATTCTTGGCTTCATCAACGGCATCTCATTAGTCGGCTGGTTCGCATTCCAGGCTGATTTCTTCGCTTTCATCATGGTCGATGCACTGGCGAAATACGACATCATAATTTCACACCTCAGCGCTCTTATTGGCGGCAGTGTGTTAATGATGATGACGGCTATCTATGGCGTTCGTGCTTTAGGCAAACTCAGTACCTATTCTGTTCCATTGATGGTGACGTTGATTACCATCGGTTTGTTTATGGCTGCTGATTATCAAGGTGGCGCAGCGCCATCGATTGAAGATCCTTTGACGCTTGGCCAAGCCATCTCTTTTGTTATGTCTATCTGGATTCTAGCTGCGGTTGCTGCACCTGATATTGCTCGCTACGCCAAAACACGCCGTGATGCTATTTTAGGAGCGGGTATCGGTTTCCTCGTCGGCAACAGTGCCATCATTCTTATCGCATTGATCTTGACCAAAATGACCGGCACCGACGACCTAGTCGAAGTCTTCTTCACCCTAGGTTTAGGCATGGCGGCCATTATAGTACTGGTATTCGCACAATGGACCACCAACAGTAGCAACCTAACCTCTGGCGGCTTATGCATGTCGATGGTTCTACCTAAGATTCCGCGCCCTGTTCTGGTTGTGATCATGACCATCGTCGGTATTGGCATTGCTCAGCTCGGCATGGTGAACAAATTTACTGATTTCTTAATGCTCCTCAGTGTAACCATTGCGCCTGCGGCAGGTGTCTACATCGTTCAATATTATGTTTTAGATTCGACAAAAATGAGCTTTGAGAACATCCAGCAAGTTCCAGCTTGGATGTTTAGAGGCTTGGCTTCTTGGGCATTTGGTACTGCATTCAGCGCTTGTACCGCGCCAGAGTTTTTCAACCTGTTTTCGTTCACCAGTATCTCGGCGTTAGACGGCATTCTTGCCGCTGGTGTGATTTACCTCGCCCTAATGAAGCTTTCTCCTTCAAGTGATAAGGAATAGTAGTTGTGATTATTACTGAACAAATGATTGATGATATCGCGCTTGGTGCGACGGTATTAGGTACTGGCGGCGGCGGTGACCCATACAGCGGTGCCTTGATGGCGAAAGTAGCCATTGCAACGGCAAAACAACCCGTACGCATGATTCCTTTAGAAGACGTGCAAGACGATTGGATGACAGTGCCCTCTTCAATGATTGGCGCACCAACCGTCGCAGTAGAGAAACTCAATTCGAAAGATCAAATGTTGATTGCTTTCGAAGCGATGGAAAAAGCGCTCGGCACTGAGTTGGCGGCAACGTTTCCTATCGAAGTGGGCGGTTTTAATTCATTGATTCCAATTCTCGTTGCAGCGCAAAAGAACATTCCTGTGATCGATTGTGATGCGATGGGACGTGCTTTCCCAGAAGCTCAAATGGTGACTTTCTTTCTTGATGGTCTCCCGTCTGCTCCAAACACATTGGCCGATGAGCGAGGCAATGTCGTCACACTTTACCCAATTGACGGTATTTGGTCTGAAAAGTTTGCGAGACCAATTACCGAACAGATGGGTGGCTCTGCAGCAATGTGCGATTACCCAATGAACGGTAAGAACCTAAAACGCAGCGCACTGCCCGCAACACTGACCCAAGCGATGAAAATTGGTGAAGCGATTAGAATGGCGAACGACAACAATCAGAGTGGCACACAGGCCGTCTTAGACATTGTCGGCGGCCATACCATCATCAGTGGCAAGATTGTAGATATTCAAAGAGAAACCGATGGCGGCTTTGCAACAGGCGGTGTCGTGATTGAAAAGCTGGCTCAGTTTGAAGATACCGGCGTCGATAACGTGTTTGTGCAGTTCCAAAACGAATTACTTCTCGCGCACAAAGGTACAAGCCGCGCAGACATGAGCCAAGATAACCTGCTGGCATCAACACCGGATCTTATTTCGATCTTGGATCATGAAACGGGTAAGCCAATCACAACCGAACAACTTCGTTACGGGCAGCGCATCGACCTTATCGCTTACCCTTGCGACCCCAAATGGCGCACTGACAAAGGTATTGAAGTCGCGGGCCCGAGTTACTTTGGCTACACAGTCGAGTATCAAACCATTGAACAATTAAAGTCTGCATTGAAGAGGTAGTAGCATGACAAACATTACGCTTGATTACTGCCGCCTTGGTATTGACGTAGGTGGCACCAATACCGACGGTGTGCTGCTCGACGCAGACTTAAATGTGATTGCCAAAGTAAAAACCGCAACCACACATGATGTTTCAACAGGGATCGACAACGCGATTTCTGCGCTATTAAACCAAGCAAACATTGATGGTCAGCAAGTGAAACACGCGATGCTTGGCACGACTCAATGCACCAACGCAATCGTTGAACGAAAAGGCTTAGACAGAGTCGGCATGATTCGCTTAGCGCTTCCCAGTGGTGATAGCGTCCCGCCCCTTTGTGGTTGGAGTGAAGCGTGGCAAAACCTGCTTGGTCAGCACTTCTACCAAGCACACGGCGGCTATGAATATGACGGCCAGTTGATTGCCAACATTCAAGAGTCTGAGATCCGCGAGCTTTGCCAGAAAATGAAAGGCCAAGTGGATTCCATTGCTATCTGCGGAGTGTTCTCTCCCGTCAACGGCGACCAGGAGCTTCAAGCAGCAGAATGGATTCAACAAGAACTTCCGGGCGTGAACCTATCGTTATCCCATAAAGTGGGCAGTTTAGGGCTTTTAGAGCGTGAGAACGCCACTATCCTCAATGCGGCTCTGCAAGGGACAGCAAAACGATTCGTTGACGGCTTTTGCAGTGCACTCATCAATCATGAAATCCACACCACGCCTTATTTCGGTCAGAACGACGGAACACTGATGTCACAGCAGTTCGCATTGATGTACCCGATTCTTACCGTGGCTTGTGGGCCAACAAACTCGATTCGTGGAGCGAGTCACTTAACTAAGTTAAAAGACGCGATTGTGGTCGATGTGGGCGGCACTACGTCTGATATCGGCGTACTGACTCACGGCTACCCAAGAGAATCGAGCTTAGCAGTAGAAATCGGTGAAGTGAGAACCAACTTCCGTATGCCTGATATTTTGGCGTTAGCCATTGGTGGTGGTACCAAGGTTCGCTTTGAACAGCAGCGTATAGAGCTAGGCCCAGAAAGTATTGGCCATACCTTGACGCAAACGGCGCGTAGCTTTGGTGGTGATGAACTTACGCTCACCGATATTGCACTCAAAACAGGACAAATGCAGTGGCAGGCAGAACATCAACTGAGTGATGAGATTGGTGTTTCAGCCGAACAAGCAAGCAAGATTTATCAACAAATGGTCACGGATGTTGAAGAAGGCATCGATAAGATGAAGACCTCTGCGGCGAGTGTACCCGTAATCATGGTTGGTGGTGGTAGTGCCCTATTCCCAGATCATTTTGAAGGCGTGAGCCAAGTGGTTCGTCCTGAGCACTTTGAAGTGGCTAATGCGATTGGTGTTGCGTTGGGTGAAATATCAGGTCAATTCGATAAGATCGTACCGATTGACCCAGCATCACGTGAAGAGACCTTAAAGGGCTTGGAAGCGCAATCAAAGCAACTGGCGATTGAAGCTGGCGCATGCAGCGATAATGTCGCGATCATTGAACGCAGCGAGATTCCATTAAGCTACCTACAAGGCAATATGGTTCACGTTAAGATCAAAGCTGCTGGACATATCAAGATGGCTTAGAGCCGTTCCTTGAAAGCCTTACTTAGATTCTTATTCGACAATAAAAAAGCAGGTCACTTCTTCATATTAAAACGGAGAAATAGCCTGCTTTTTGTTTTCTGTTCTTATTTTGGGGCTTTCCGCCCAATAGCCACTCTATAGTTGCTCTCGGAGCGCTGCTAACGAGTCTTTCACCAATTCAGGTAATGAGTCTGCATTATCGCGATATTGAAGTAATGGATCCTCGCTCGCTTCAATGCTCTGGCATAAAGCAAACAGTGCAGATAATCCTAGGCTGCCGGCAGACCCTTTCAGTTTATGAGCTAAAGACTTAATTTCACGAGCGTTGTCAGCGGCACTTGCCACAATCAGTTCATCGAGAGTGACTTGGCTGCTTTGGTCAAACAACCCAACAATCTGCACTATTTTTTCTCGACCGAGAATGGCCAAGTCGTCTTTGATAATCTTAGGGTTAATCATCTGCACAATCGGTTCTCCTTGATTATGTTCCGCGTCTTGGTTTGCTCGTTGTGTCGAGCTTGCAAATGCCAATGCTGATAAGTCTAGCTCGGTTTCCTGAGGTTTAGAGTTTAGCTGACAGCAAACAGCATCTGACGGATCCGGCTGAGGCAGCAACAGCGTGTGACCGTCCAACTGCTCAACAATCAATTCCGATAATGCTTCCTTCTCTAACGGCTTAGGTAAGAATCCATCAAAGCCAGACGACAAATAGCTTTCCACTTCTTCGTTAAACACATGAGCCGATACTGCGATCATTGGGGGTACTTTTCGAATTACGTCTTCTTCACTTTTATGCTGAAGCGCATCGTCTTTGAGTTGTTGAATTAACTCGACGCCATCGCAGTCGGGTAAGTTAATGTCCACCAGCGCAATATCGAACTCTTGCTCACTGAATATGGCTCTCGCTTCTTGTCCGGTTGTCGCAATCACAACCTCGTGCCCCAAGTTATGCAAGAAGCCTTCAGCAACGATGCAGTTTACGGGGTTATCTTCAATCAGAAGTACTTTAGCTCGAATACACGCTTCAATGACCGGTACTTTCGTTTCTATCTTCTCACCGGCTTCAAGTGGCAGTGAGAACCAAAACTGGCTACCCTCGCCTTCTTCAGAATGAACGCCAATATCCCCGTTCATTGCCAACATGATGCTTTTACTGATCGCTAATCCAAGCCCTGTGCCGCCGGTTTTGTTGCGACCGCTATCGGTTTGGGTAAAGGCATCAAACAGACAAGCTTGTTCGCTAGCATCAATACCGACACCTGTATCTGACACTTCAAACATCACTCGATTTTCATCTTCGATATCTAAGCTGATAAAGATATCGACCGAGCCACTTTCCGTAAACTTAATCGCGTTACCGACCAAATTATTCAAGATTTGGCTGATTCGCGTTACGTCACCACGCCAATAGCGTTGCACATCACTTTCAATATGGAAATCAAAGTTCAGCTTCTTCTCAGCGGCACGCCCTTCCATCAATTGGTAGGTATCTTGAACCATCTGATGAAGATCAAACGAAGCAGTGCGGATTTCTAAATGCCCTGCTTCAATCTTTGAGTAATCCAACACGTCATTCAAAATCGCGAGTAGGTTCTTACCGCTGCGGTTAATGATGTCTGCATAGCCGGATTGCAGCGGGTCTAACCCGGTATCTTTGAGCAATCTTGCAGTACCTAATACACCGTTCATCGGCGTTCGTATTTCATGACTCATCGTCGCAAGGAAAGCGGATTTTGCGCGGCTTGCTTGTTCTGCGGCGTTACGAGCCTTAGCGTGGTTCCCTACCTCGATGTTCAGCTTCTCATTGGTCTTTTGCAGCTGGTAGGTTCGGTCTGTGACCAACTCTTCTAAGTGTTCTTTGTGCTCTTCAAGTTCGCGTTTCGCCTTTGCTTCACCCACCGCAACCACTTGTAGCGCCTGCGCGGTGTTTCTGGCAGTGATGATCGCCTCGCCCATATGAGCCAGCTCATCATTACCCTTTACCGAGATATCAATATTCAGGCGACCTTGTGCGATAGACATCAAGGCCGATGAGTATTCAGTAAGACGTTTAACAACCGAGATATACACCACTCGCCACACGATAAATGCAACGATAACCAAACCAATAACCGAAATCACAGACAGTGACCATTGAGCCAAATTCAACGTGCTGGTCAGCTCATCAACCGCTTTTTTGGTACTGCGGTTTGAATCATCAACCAGTTGGTTAACCGTTGTATTCAGCTGAGAGAACAGCTCCAACGTATTTTGCATCAGAAACTCTGACTTTTTGGTGTTCTCATATTGTTCTAATGAAATATCGAACACGACTTGGCGTTTTCTGAGCTCTTCTAGAAGCTGAGACATCTGCGCTGAACGAGTAGGATCTTCGACCGCTTTAACGCGGCGCGCCATGATTCTTAGGTTGGATTCAAATTCTGATTGGATTTGATGAATACGCTCTACGTTGGTAACGGTTTGCGTTTCTTCAATTTGGTTAAGCATTTTGAACGCCAGCAAATGCAATTCGTGTAGGCGCTCAGACAAATCAAGGTCAACCTCTACAAGCGCATCTAAGGCTTGGTAGGCTTTATCCGTTTCTTTGGTTTCTAGCAGGTCATAGATATGCGTGACGTTAGCAACCGCAATGGTAGCCGTGTTCAAAACTTGGGTTCGCGTCAACTGCTCTAGCTCTTCGGCCAATAGGCGCATCTCTTCGACACGAGACGACAACTCTTTGCTTAACCAAAGCTTACGCTCAACCGACACACCCAACTCAGCCAGTGTGTTAATAACGCTTTGAACATTGTTTTCGAGTTTATTGAGGAGCTGAGAATCGAAACTGTCGACACCAAGCTCTTTGATATGTTGAAGAAGCGACTCAAGTTGGTCAAACAGTACGGTGCCAGCCTCTTTTCTTTCAGCTTCGTTTCTCGCATTAGAAAGTGTTTGTACTGACGAAATAATACGGTTACTCAACTCAGAAACCTGACGAGCTTCGATCATGGCAGGAAGCGCCGAATCAACGACGTTTCTTTCCGTTTTGGCTACAAAGCTAAAACCAGAAACACCGATCAATGCAGACAATAGAACCAACAGTGCCATCACTAAGAATGAGGCCAGCAGCTTGCGTCCAATACTCGCTGAAGCTAACAACATAAACTCTAAACCTTAAAACGTTCTTCTTTACCCATGCAGAATACGCTATATTTTGCAGTGTTTCTTATCTAAAACCAATAAAACGGCAATTCATGCTATCTAGACCTTTCGCTTCAATAATTCTTCTCTCACTACTGTGCTCAGTAACCACTGTCTCAGGGGCTAGCGAGCCTTTGAGCCCAATAAAACCAGCCGAAGCCACATCACAAAAAGAGAAAATCTGTGCCATTTATCCGCACCTCAAAGACTCTTATTGGTTGTCGGTAAACTATGGAATGATCTCTGAAGCAGAAAAGCAGCAAGTTGAGCTAAGAGTATTGGAAGCTGGCGGTTACCCCAACGTGGCCAAACAAGCCTCGCAACTGGTGCTTTGCACGCAATGGGGAGCCGATGCCATTATTTTAGGTACGGTTTCACCCGATGCGTATCATGACAATCTCAGCGATTGGGTTGGCTCGACGCCTGTGTTTGCTACGGTAAATGAGTTAACCGTCAATGAAGAACAACAGAAGGTATTAAAAGGTACGGTCGGTGTCGATTGGTACCAAATGGGATACCAAGTCGGAGATTTTTTGTCGAAACGACACCCGAAAGGATCAGGCGAAACACCTATCGCCCTGTTACTTGGCCCACAAGCGAGTGGCGGCACTAAGCCTGTAGCACTGGGGTTTTATGATGCGATCAAGTCGAGTGATATCAAAATTGCGATCAGCTATTGGGCAGATAACGATAAAGAACTTCAAAGAAATCTAGTACAGCAGGTGATAGAAGAACCTGATATCCAATATATAGTCGGAAGTGCCGTCGCGATTGAAGCAGCGATCAGTGAGCTACGAGCGGCCGATAAAACCGAAGAGATTGGGTTAATTTCGAGTTACTTAAGTCACGGAACCTACCGTGGTTTACTCCGTAACAAGGTACTTTTTGCGCCAACAGATAAAATGGTTGAGCAAGGTCGCTTGTCGGTAAAACAAGCCACGAGTTACTTACGCGGTCAACCTTACGAGCAACACAGCGCACCGATTATCGAAGCGCTGACACCTGCAACTCTCAAAGATCAAATTATCGCCGACTCATTGTCACCTTCTGAGTTTCGTCCGGTATTCAGTGTGAATCCTTAGTGCTATATTGGCTGAAGAACTCAAAACAATAAAAACGAAACAACAATTTAGGGAACATTCATGCAAAAAACGACGCGTACTATGCCAACACATAAGCATATCGCTTTGGTCGCTCATGACCACTTCAAACCTGAGCTACTAAGATGGGTCAAAGAGAACAAAGAAAAACTACAAAAGCACTTCCTTTACGCAACGGGCACGACTGGTTCTATACTAAGTAAAGAGACAGACTTAGCAATCAAGAGCATGATCAGCGGCCCTATGGGCGGTGACCAACAACTTGGCGCGCTTATCTCTGAAGGCAAGATCGATATGCTGATTTTCTTCTGGGATCCACTTAATGCTGTACCACATGACCCAGACGTAAAAGCACTGCTTCGTATCGCAAGTGTTTGGAACATTCCTGTGGCCACTAACCGCGCTACCGCTAATTTCTTGTTTAACTCTTCACTGCTTGAAGAAGAAGTAATCATCGAGATCCCAGACTACGAAGCGTACCTAGCTGAGCGCACGTAATCGCACGTTAAATGTGCTCTCTACTGAACAGACTAAAAAGCCTGCATTTTATCGCAGGCTTTTTTATGTCTCGTTTTCAGACATTAAACAGTTCAATCATAAAACAGTGCGAGAGTCTCTCTACTTATCGCTCCACACTGCCATCTCGTTGCCACTTGGCTCTCTGAAATGGAAACGTCTGCCGCCGGGAAAGCTAAAGATCTCACGGTTTATCTGACCACCAGCATCAATTACATCGCGCTCGGTTTGCTCAAGATCTTGGCTATAAAAAACCATCAGCGCCGCGCCATTATCCGTATTCGACGCCAGATCCGCCAAATAGAAGCCGCCCATTAAGCCTTTGCCTTCAAACGCAGAATACTCAGGGCCATAGTCTTCAAAGCTCCAACCAAACACTTGGCTGAAAAACGCCTTAGTTGCTGAGATGTCTTTCGCAGCAAATTCAATGTAGTTAATAGAGCCGTGTTCCATAGCAAATTCCTTATGCTTTATGCGTCTACCTTGTGATATTAAGGCAGGGATTGAAGATCTAATCTTAGACAATCAAGTCAAGTAACATCACTTTTTACGAACAACTGGGTAATCAGAACCATGCAGCTCCTGCACAAAGCCAGAGCCGTCGCCACTGTGCGTGATCCATACTTTCTCTTTTGCCCGCGTCATTGCTACATAGAATAAACGACGCTCTTCAGCATAAGGGAACGCGTCTGATGATTCAGTCAATGCGCCATCAATATGCAGCTGTTTCTTCTTGGTCGGGAACTGTCCTTCGTCAACACAAAGAATAATGACAAAGTCCGCCTCTTTACCTTTACTGCCGTGGCAAGTCATGAACTTGATATCAATGGAAGTGAAGATCTTCTTCCAGTCTTCCAACAACTCTGGCTTGTGGTAATGATTACGTCCAAGTAGCAGCACCGATTTATTGGTTTTGCCTTTGGATTGACGGTTCAGTTGATCAAGAATCTTCTCAACTTCTTTACTTGGCGCACTGTACACCGCCTTCTGCTTCTGTTGCTTGAAGCTGTTCAGTTCTTTCGGAATCTGAATTGGGTTTTCTTGTACAAAGCGATTAGCCACCGCACCTAACTGATTGTTAAAGCGGTAAGTCGTATCTAGGTGATGAATGGTCGAGCTTTCAAAACGATCCTTAAAGCCCGTGGTCAAATCCACATCCGCACCTGCAAACTGGTAAATCGACTGCCAGTCATCGCCTACTGCAAAAATAGAGGCTTGATGCTCGGCTTTAGACTGATTACACAGTGCTTCAACCAAGGCAAGACGATCAGGTGAGATGTCTTGGTACTCATCGATCATGATGAACTTCCAAGGTGAGATAAACTTGCCCTTCTCGACATACTGGGTCGCTCGGCTGATCATGATTGAGAAGTCGATATGATTCTGTTCTTTCAGCTCCTTTTGCCACGCGGTTACACATGGCCAACACAGTGACAGTTCGCTGTTGAGGCGCGTATAGTCTCGATGATCAATCAGCTGTTGCTGTACTTCTTTTTTCGTTAAGCCCGACGCATTCAACTGTTCTAGCTGCTTTTCAAGCCAACCGATCAATTTGAGGTTTGAAACGTGGCTACCAAGCTCATCGTCACCGGTTAAATAAGCGATTGGCCATTTAGACAAATGCTTTTGCCAACGTTTAAAGTTGGTCGGTGTCATCCAGTGCTTCTTCAACCAATCAATGCACCATGCTTGGCGTTGGTTGTCATCGAGCGCTAAAGGAGAAATAACCACACGTTCGGGTTCAACTTGATTCAGTATCTTTAAACCCAACTGGTGGAAAGTGCTGACTTGCACCTTCTCTGCTGATAAACCAATTTTGCTGTCGAGACGTTGCTTCATCTCTTCTGCCGCTTCACGACCAAAAGCGAGCAATAGCAACTCTTCAGCTTGAGCTTGATGGCTTTGCAGTAAATACGCGACGCGAGCCGTTAGAACACTGGTTTTACCCGAGCCTGCACCCGCTAAAATAAGGTTGTGATCATCATTCATCAACACCGCATATTGCTGCGATAAGTTCAGTGGTGACGACTCACATTGCGCAAACAACACTTCCCAGTTTTTTCGCTCGGTCTCTAGCCATTGCTGGTTTCTTTCAGCTTGCTTGATTTCCGTTTCAGATAACCATGGCTGCATTCTTGCGATTCGGTTTGGCATGCGTTGTGCGGCCTCTTCTAGCGTCATTGTCATACTCTCTAAGCCTGAGTTGACCATATCAACCCAAGTGTTGACCTTAGAATGCGGTAGAAAGGCTGGTAATTGCTCAAGACGTGTTAATTCAGCTTCCCACTGAGGTACGTGTTCAGCCAATTGTTCACATTGAGTGTCGTGCCACTTCTGATAAGCACTAACTGACGCGCGTGCAAATTGACGGCATTGATCCCAAGGTAAGCCTTGTACTAACCAACTGCGCTGTGTTCCATCTTGTTGATTAGCAAAAAATTGTAGCGATCCCCAGAACAATCCGCGCTTTATCGCGATCTTGCCACTCCAAATAGTAAATGGGATACGCTCTTCACTGCCTACTGAAGATAACAGCAAGCGTGGACCATCAAGTTCAACCTGATGATATTCATTTTGAATAAAAAACTGTGCAGTCTTGTTAGCGCTTAGCTGCATTGGAGTGTGCTCTTAATTGGGAATATTGAATTTATATCATGATGCAATGAGAATTAATAATATCTCATATCTTATCGACGCTTTCATGACCACCTACGGGCAATTATGGATAAGTATCAAATTCTTGTGCTTGATTTCTGTTAGGATTATGGTTTTTAGTGTGTCAAGTGAGCGACTGTGGACTTTTCAGCCAAATTACGCCTCTATTGGGCGAATAAAACCATAAATTACAGCGTATTAATTCTCATCACTCTGCTCGGCGTGGTGGTGCCTGCTTGGTATTATGGACAAAACACACTGATCACGCCTTTGATCTTAGGCGTTATTGCTGCGGCTCTTGCGGAAAGTGATGACAGCTTTACCGGGCGCTTGAAAGCACTCACGCTGACCTTTATCTGTTTCGCCGTTGCGGCTTTCTCTATTGAGCTTCTCTTCGATACGCCTTGGCTGTTCGCGATAGGGCTTTTTGTTTCAACCTTCTTTTTTATCATTCTCGGGGCAATTGGCCCTAAATACGCGAGTATCGCGTTTGGTTCTCTCTTGGTTGCCATCTATACCATGCTTGGTGCACACGAGAGCACCAACCTTTGGTTTCAACCGCTTCTACTGTTAACTGGCGCCGCTTGGTACTACTTCATGTCGATGATTTGGCAGATAGTGTGGCCAATGCAACCCGTGCAGCAAAACTTAGCCACGGTATTCGATCAAATCGGTAACTACATCGATTCAAAAGCGGAACTCTTCTACCCCGTTTCTGACTTGATTCCCCAGCCACACCGAATCATTGAAGCCAAACTCAACGCGAGTACCGTTAACGCACTCAACATGTGTAAGGCGACGCTACTTAACCGCTCTAAGCGCGGACACATTGACGGCCCTAGTGACCGATTTCTTAACACCTACTTTATCGCACAAGATATTCATGAACGCGTAAGCTCAAGCCATTATCGTTATCAAGAGCTAGCAAAACACTTTGAACGCTCTGACGTGTTGTTTCGATTTAAGTATCTACTGGAAGCGCAGGCCACTGCGTGTAAAGAAGTGGCGAGCTCGTTGAAAGTTGGCGCTGAATACCAGCATGGTGACAAGTCTGTATTGGCACTCGATGAGCTGATGTCTTCGCTCAATCATCTGCACCAACAGAATAATCCTAAATGGAAATCACTGCTGAACCAGTTGGATTACTTATTCAATAACCTAGCAACCGTTGAAAAACAGCTCTCGAATATCAGCAACCCAGATGCAGAGAAGATTGAAGAAGGTGTATTGAACGATACCAACCCTCATACTTTGACGGCAATGTGGCACAAGATCAAAGCTAACTTGCACACCGATTCTATGCTATTCCGCCACGCGATTCGCATGGCGATCACTTTGACGCTGGGCTACGGGATTATCCAGGGTTTTGATATCGAACGAGGTTATTGGATTCTACTGACGACACTGTTTGTGTGTCAGCCAAACTACAGTGCAACCCGTCAAAAACTGACGGCGCGTGTCATTGGCACGGTCGCAGGCTTATTGATCGGAGTACCGTTACTGACTTTCTTCCCGTCGCAAGAGAGCCAATTAGTGTTCATTGTGATCAGTGGCGTGATGTTCTTTGCGTTTCGAATCAATAACTACGGGTTTGCGACCGGCTTTATCACACTGCTTGTGCTCTTCTGCTTTAACCAATTAGGTGAAGGCTACGCGGTAGTATTGCCAAGGTTAGCGGATACCTTTATTGGTTGTGCTCTCGCCGTGCTTGCTGTCATTTATGTGTTGCCTGATTGGCAATCGAAGCGACTGCACAAAGTGATGGCGGATGCGCTCGATTCCAACAAGAACTATCTCGCTCAGATCATCGGCCAATACCGTGTCGGTAAGAAAGATAGCCTAAACTATCGTATCGCTCGTCGTAGCGCTCATAATAATGACGCAAACCTGACTGCCGCCATCAGTAGCATGTTGGTTGAACCGGGTAAGTACCGTACCTCTGAAGATGAGAGCTTCCGATTCTTAACACTCAATCATGCTCTGCTTAGCTATATCTCGGCTCTGGGTGCTCACAGAACGCGTATTGATGATGAAGCGACACACAAACTGGTGCTAGATGCGCACAGAGTAATCCACCAGCATCTCGACGCTCTAAATGATCAGCTCTATTCTCATAAAGAGCATTGTGAAGTGAAAAACGCTTATGACCCGGAGCTGGATAAACGTTTGAGTGAATGGCGAGAAGAAGATGAGAATTCTGTCAAAATGGTTCTACAACAGCTCCATTTGATCTATCGCATGCTTCCAGAACTGCATACCTTAGCGACCAAGTTTGCAGTTAAGGTTAAGATCGACAAGTCGTTTGAAACAGAAGCTTCTTGAGCAACAAACAAAATACCGTAAAAACAAAAAGATAACGCCAATTGCTTATCTTTTGATCATCACAAATATTTATACATTGCTTTACCCATACCCCTAATTGGGTAGAGCAATTACTTACCTACCCTTGTGCCACAAGGGTTGAAGGCATTTTTACATTGTAGGAATTTTCTGACTTTGATTGACCAAGCCTTAACTTTTCCTAACATTTCTCGGACAAAAAACGACCACAGGAATTTATAGTTGTCTTAGTTTCAAGAAACTTCAAACATCATTTAAAATTCACTTAATCTTGTTTGATTTCCTGAATCAGTAGGCTATGCTCTAAAGAGCATATGAATTTGAACAAAGGTCACACTATGAATACACAGCAATTTGAAGCATTTAAGCAGCAAATACAGCTTCTTAGCCCACAACAATTAAAAGCACTTCAGGGTGAGATCGACGGCAACCTCGAAACAGAGAAGCCTTCTTTGCTTACTGATGAAGAGTTAAACGCGCTAAATGACCTGTTCAGTTAATAGACAGACATCACTAATTTAGCTTAAGTTCACATTTTCACCATAAATTTCATCTGTTCACCATTGCGCTCAAAATATCGTCCGCCTAGACTCATTCCATACGTCAATAAAAGGTTCTGATATGTCGATATCTGGTATTCAATCTGGTTACGCCATTATTCAGCAATCCACCAACATGGCTGAAGAAGCCGCAATCGAGCTCAACCAAGCCTCCAAACACGCTCTAGAATCCGACGACACTTTCGAAGCTAGCGATCTCAGCTTTAATCAAATAGAGCCTGAACAAGCCATTTCCTTTAAAGACAAAGAACCTGAACCTGCTTCATCTTCAACCGATTCCTTGATTAAACTGACACAAAGCGCAAGTTATAACCGCGTTGGTGCAAGTGTGGTTGATCGTCAAAACGAAGCCATCGGTAGCCATCTCGACATTCATATCTAAATTTCGCTCAAATACAGCCTATATTTCGCGAAACTTCGCTGCTTTTTGCTTCAACAACCACACAAACTGTAACTCATTATATCAGGCGCTTGTTTCTGGTTTATTACTCGGTAGAATCAGCGCAAACCAATTTGCTGCACAAACTTTACTTCATACTATTTATGCCAAAACTAAATCTGCATCGCCGTGACTATGTTTCTATTTTAGGAGGCGACATCTCCGCAGACGAATTAGAAAAAAAGCTTCAGCCTCATTTTGAAAAGCCAGTAAATAAGCTGACACCTAGCCCCTACCTGACAGAAAAGAATCTCACACGTCGCTGGACAGCGCTCGATAATGCAGATTCACAGCAAGAACTGCTCGACCCTCATACACAAAGTCAGTTCCAAGCTTATGAGAAAAACATTGAGCACTTTATTGGCACCGTTAAAGTCCCTGTGGGAATATCTGGCCCTTTAAGAGTCAATGGCCTATTTGCTACGGGCGATTACCTCGTACCACTCGCGACCACAGAAGCTGCGCTTGTCGCGTCTTATAACCGTGGTTCTAAGCTGATTACGGCTTGTGGTGGCGCAAGTGCTATGTTGCTCAATGAAGGCGTAACACGTACTCCTGGCTTTGCATTTCAAGGATTAGTTGAAGCCGGACAGTTTGTGGCTTGGGCTGTGACTCAGTATGACCAGTTCAAGATCTTGGCAGAATCAACAACATCACACGGCAAGCTGACCGACATTAATATCAACATCGAAGGTAACCATGTTTACTTGGTGTTCGAATTTCTAACCGGAGACGCTTCTGGTCAGAATATGGTGACCATCGCAACCAATGCCGTGTTTGAGTACATCATCGAAAATACGCCAGTTAAGCCTGACCACGCTTTCCTTGATGGCAACTTGTCAGGCGATAAGAAAGCCAATACCCAAACCTTGCGCAGCGTTCGTGGCAAAAAGGTAACTGCTGAGGTTAATATCCCTGCAGAGCTTGTCGCGAAGTACCTACACACGACACCAGAGAAGATGGTCCAGTTTGGCCAAATGACCACAGTCGGTGGCGCTTTGAGCGGCACTATCGGTATCAACGCCCATTATGCGAATGCACTGGCGGCACTTTACATCGCTTGTGGCCAAGACGCGGCCTGTGTCGCCGAGTCAGCGATTGGTATGACGCGTATGGAACTCAACAAAGAAGGCGGTTTATACGCTAGCGTGACACTGCCTAACCTAATGGTGGGGACTGTCGGCGGTGGTACTGGCTTGCCAAGTCAAAAAGCCTGTTTAGATTTACTTGGGCTGCATGGTAACGGTAAATCACAAGCCCTAGCTGAAGTTTGTGCTGCACTGTGTTTAGCGGGTGAACTATCGATTGTGGGCGCATTTTGCGCAGGCCACTTTTCACGAGCGCACCATAAGCTAGCTCGTAAATAACCTTTATCCAATTTGGCTTGTTCGATTTTGTCGTTCATGCAAAATCACAAGCCAATCTGAATGCGTGAGTCATAAATGGATTACTTACACTTATCTAGGGTGAGCCTTAAGCACCTCACTGCGCTTCATATTATGCTGAACACCCACAGCGTCACTCAGACCTCAGAGCAACTCTGTGTCAGCCCTTCGAGTGTAAGCAAAACCCTGTCTCAGTTGCGTGACATCCTGAATGATGAGCTTTTCTATCGAGATGGTACCAAGCTTATCCCGACTCCCTTTGCTCTGAAGATAGCGCCCACTGTTCACGCAATTCTTTCAAGCATGAATGGACTGCTTCATCAAAAGAGTTTTACCCCTCAAGAGTACCAAGGCAGTTTTTCACTTTCGATGCGTGAAAGTACCTTCGAAGTATTTGCCTCTAAGATAAGTAAAATCACTACTGAACTGGCGCCAAACGCGAAGCTCAACATCTATTCGAAACAACAGCTCGGCTTCGATGCTTTACTCAGTGGCAAGGTCAATTTGATCTTGTTGCCTCATGATATATCTCAGCCGCCGACCGATAACAAAGAGCTGGTTTGGGAAACAATTCTTCCAGATGAAATGGTTTGTTTGATGGGCGCACACCACCCTCTCGCTCAGCAAGAACTGACGGTAGAAGGCTACTTAGATTACAAGCACATTGGGATTTTAGATAACGAACTGTCTCAGCCTTACTTTGAACAAAACTTGGTTCAATGCCACCAACCAAGAGAGATGGCAATATCGGTCGCGGACTTCGGCGCTGCGGCTGTGTTGTGTCACCACACACCTTTCCTGTTCACTTGCTCTAAACAGTGGGCTGAGCATGCTAAACAAGCTCAGGGCTTAGTGAGCAAGCCCTTGCCTTTTGATTACGGTAAGGTGGCGTACAGCTTGGTGTGGAATAAACCCAACATGAATGATCAAGCGATCAAATGGTTGTGTGACCTGTTTTTAGAAGCTTAATATTTTTAGAGACTTAATATCTTTAGAAAGTTAACGTTCTTAGAAGCCTGATTGACCGCCTAAGAAATCTAAAGACTAGGTATAAACCTCAGGAGTTTGCATCGGTCTTTGAACTATGGTGTAGAGCTTATCGTGAAAGCTCTGCATCTGTTTTTCGGTGCATTTCGGCCAATCTAACGCGTCGCCAATGACACCATGATGCTGAAACGCATTGAGTCGAATTCGAACATCACTTGGTAGAGTCTTCAAGTAACGCCCCACTTGTTCAATTTCGTCCTCAAGATCGCTTTTATTTGGGATATGTAGCAACCTAACTTCGTGCAGTTTTCCTTTATCTGCTAAGTAGTTAATGGTTTCAAACACCCTATGATTACCTCTACCCACTAACCATTGATGTGTTTCCGATTGCCATGATTTTAAGTCAATCATCGCGCCATCAAGATAAGGCAACACCTTGTCCCACCCTTGAAGTGACAGCGAACCATTACTATCAATAAAACACGTGAGATGCGCTAACTGTGGATCACGTTTAATCGCTTGAAACAGCTCTATGATAAACGGCAACTGCATGGTCGCTTCACCGCCAGAAACGGTAATGCCACTCAAGAAAAACTGATTATGCCTGACAAGCTCCAGAACCTCTGAGACCGTCATTGTGGTAATTTTCGGGCTCGACTTATGGTCGCAGATATCAATGCACTTATCGCAGTTGGTGCAAGCTGCTGGGTCCCACTTCACTTTGCCATCAACCATGCTTAAAGCACGGCTTGGACAGCCGCTAATGCAGTCTCCGCAATGGTTACAGTGATTAATAGTGTGTGGGTTATGGCAGGTTATACAATCGAAATTGCACCCTTGTAGAAACAGCACTAGGCGATTTCCCGGTCCATCAACACAAGAAAAGGTCAGCACACGGCTGACCTTCGCTTGTTTTTCTGTCTTATTATTTTTAACCCTAGCCATTTGAGTTGTTAGATCAGAAATTTTCATAATTCACATTGTTCGTATTCGAAACGCACCATACACATAACGCACGCACGTTAAAGCTATTCGTATGTCGGCGACATCTCTAAACTCGCCACGCGTGGTTTACGCTCTAATATGCCCGTGTTCTTCGCAGCTTCGGCACCTAAAAAGGTGGTATTGGTGCGTGAGCCTTGCTCGTCATATTTGGCAATGTCAGATAGCTTAATCATGTAACCCGTGACACGAACCAAATCATTTGATGCAACGTTAGCCGTGAACTCTCGGTAACCCGCTTGAATCGCGCCTTTACACAAGTTGAACATCGCTTCAGGGTTAGATTTCACTGTTTCGTCGATGGTCAGAATGTCACTGATGCCCGAGGTGTAGAACTTATGGTGACCCGCGGTTGCACGAACGTAAGAGACAGGATCCGGTTCGGTACCATAAGGAATACGGACACCCGGCGTCACATCTTCATCTAAGCTAATACCGCCTTGAGCATGCAGCAGAGCTTTACCTTCTAACCCATACTTCACGTCAGAGCGTTCAACGATCTCAGCCAGTTTTTCGGAGATACGGTGACCAAGCTGATTTGCCTGTTCATCGTGACCATAGCGCCCTGCTTGGCCCTCTTTCTCCATCAAGATGTTGACTGCTTCCGCCATGCCATAAATACCAAACATTGGCGCAAAGCGATCTTCTTCGATAAGGCCTTCTTTGGTCAGGAAACCTTCGAAGAAGTTAGACTCTTCATGCAAGAAGCGGCTACGAGCGTTCATCAACTCAACCATGATGCCACTGTAGTTCGGCAGTACTTGTTGTAAGAAATCAGCACTGTCCTCAGACTTCAACGCCACTTGCTTAAGGTTCATACGCACCAAGGTGTTTGAACCACCCGCTAACGGCAGAGAGTTGTAGCAGCTCACAATACCAAAACGCTTATCGCCGTAAGCCTCGGCATGCGCTGGATAGTTTGCAATATGTGGTTTACTGCATTCACAGATGTTGCTCGCCGCATGACGAAGTAGATCATCAGGTGTCAAGGCTGGGTCGTACATAAAGGTTAAGTTTGGCGCGATCTGCTTCAATTCAGCGTCTACACGTAAAATCGTACGGCAGATAATGTTGTCTGTCGGGCCGATATTCACATGCATAAAGGCGTCTGGCAGTGTGCGATCCAACATGATCCAGAACAGCTTAATCTTTTGGTATACCTGCTCTTCTGTTAAGTCGCCCACGAAAGGCATCAACACATCATCCAACTGACCTAGGTAAACCGGAATTGAAGTGACAGACGGAACATGGTGGTAAAGGATGGTAAGCATGTTCAATGCTTCATCGAAGTTGGTTGCCGCGCTAAGCTCTAAATACTCTGAGCCTTGATGTAAGTATTTAGAATAATCTGGAAGTACATAGCGCGGCTTAAATGGGGCGTGCCCTTCAAACATGTCACACAGCACACCTTGTTGTAAGGCTTGCTCTACTTCTTTGCTTACCGGCATATACGGTAAGCTGGCTTCAGCTTCTAAGGCAAGATAGCTCGACTTCTGTTTTGGTGACAGGTTGGCATCTGAAATGATATTGCTAAAGCGTTGTTGTTGCTCTGAAAGTGGTGAAGAAGTAGATGACGCAGATTGGTGGCTCATGATTAAACCCTTAGTGTTGTTATGGGCTTATTTTATATCTCACCGTTATATTTCCACTAATGAAATGTATGCAAGACTACATTTCCAAAATGGAAATAAATAATTTGTAAATTAGCGGTGTTGAGTTTTCTATGAGCGAGATGAGAAACAGAGAAATAGAGAAATAGAGAAACCAGAGTTAGTAGTGAAGAAATGAGAAAGCGCTAATTCGTTCTGTTTAAAACGATAGCGCCAAAAAGAGAAAACCCACATAACTGACGTTAGAGTCGTTAATGTGGGTTTAGTAGTTTAAATGAGCATTCTGAATGCTAGCTCAAGGCATACACACGATTACAGATCTGGAAGCGCTTGTTTACGTCCAACACCCATTAATACCTTTAACTCTCCTTGTGGAGTGTCAATCGAGAACGGTGTAGAGACTTCAACTACTGCAAAGCCCGCTGCACTCAATACATTTTCTGAGCGCTGTTGGCTTACACCGTAGTCTTCACTGTCGCTTTCCAAGTACCAATCCCAGTGTACAAACGTACCGTCGTTTTCAAGCAGCGTGTAAATCAGACTGACTGTGTCTTGTAGGTTCGGGATAAAACCACACACCGAAGAGGCTACCACTAGGTCAAACTGGTTTCTGAATGCTGGATGCTGCGCTGCAAGTCCGCGCGATAAAATATCAACTACCGGTTCAACGTTAGGTAACTCTTTCTTATCTAACTCTTCAATCATCCCTTCAGAGATATCAAGTGCGATGATCTCTTTTGCTAAAGGAGATATTTTCTGGCTGAGTAGTCCTGTACCACAACCAAAATCAAGGACACGGGTTCCGTTTAAATCAACGAGCTGTGTTAACTGGTCAAATACGGATTGTGCGAATACTGCAGTTGCGGGATCTTTATCCCAATCAACGGCGTATTCGTCCCATTGTTTCGCCATCATGGCCTCCATCTTTACTTCTTGTAGGTTCGGAACTTCCCCAGAGTAAACCAAATTAGTCAATTCGTCATAGAGTTATCATGCAAAGATGGACTATTTCTAAGATAGTCAGCACAATATTCAGATAATATGCACCAACCCCCGCTCAATATGGAAATGAAATGAACCTTTCTCAAGTCCAAGCCTTTTGTTCCGTTGCTGATTTAGGATCAGTTTCTGAAGCTGCACGCCAGTTAGAATGCAACCGAACCAAACTCAGCATGTCGATTAAAGCCTTGGAAAAAGAGTTAGATGTCGAGCTGTTCGTCCGCAGCGGAAACCACGTTGAGCTTTCAGAAGCGGGTAAAGCGATTTACAAAGATTGCGAAGGCATGTTGGTGACAGCCGCGCGTATTAAACAAACCTGCTTGCATGTTTCGGGCGAATTCAACGCAGAAATTTGGATAGCACGAGATGACTCCCTACCCGATGAAATGTGGCAGGACTTATCTCACGCCTTAAATAACAAGTACCCTTCTACCTCATTCAACTTCGTTCTCGCATCGAGCGGTGACTTAGCTAATCTAGTTGAAACTCAGCAAGTCGACTTCGCATTTGGTGTCGATTACGAACGCGTCGATGACCCAAGAATTATCTACAACCCGCTTGGTAAGATTCGAATGATGTCTGTATGTAAGAAAGGACATGATTTGAGTGCGATGCGACGAGTGTCTGATGAAGTACTGAGAAATTCGATGCAAGCAACCATGGTTTATCTTAATGAAAAGGATAATCCTGAGCTTGAGCCCTTCTCGCGTCGTTACATTGGCTTCTCTAGCTTCGACTTTATGTTGGATACGATTCTACGTGAAGAAGCATGGGGCGTAATGCCTGAGCCATTGATTCGCCATTTACTGCGTGAACAAGAGCTTGCCGTGATCAAACACACCTACGGTTTAACACAAGAAGACTACTGTATGTTTACCGCAGCTGGCATGGCAGAGCACCCAGGAATGAATTGGTTGGCCGACCAGCTTAGTGATTACTTGTTTGATTTTTAGCTCGCGCTTATTGCTTATCGCCTATGGCAAAGGGCAAAGGGCAAAGGGCAAAATCACGAACAACACCGCTTCTAAAAAACCATCACGTGATCCACTAAGTAGCGTCCGTCTTCTTCAACCAATACCATTTCGGCGACAAACTCACCTTTAGCGATGGTGTAAGCTTGTTTCCACACAAAGGCGATGGAGTCTGAACGTCTAAATAAAGTAACTTGCTCACGCTCAGCAAAAAAGCCATTACTGTGCTGATAATGGTGACACACCTTTTCTAAATATTCTGGCGTAACAATGTCTTTCATCCTTTGAGTAAAATCTCGACAGTGCTGTTCATGATCAACCTTAGTTGAACCATCCATCAGATTATCCATGATCGGGTTAGCAATCGCCCACAACTCATTATCACTGATATCGTCAAACTTCATATTGATTCACTCCTTGTCCATCGCAGTCGCAGTCAAATCTAGAAGACCAATAAGACCTTAGCGACTAATGTGTTTTATTAATCATAAACGATCCTATTTCAGTTGCACACCATCACCAAAAAACACTCAACGTCAACTTTATTGACACCACGCCCTGATCTTAAGTCACTGAATTTTATTGATTTATATGTTCAAATTAAATAAGACATATAAACATCATCAGATAAAGTTTGTAAAGTTAGCTCATTATTAGAACAATGAAGTTATCAAAAACATCTGGAAAATATTATGTGTGACAGGAAAAGCCAAAACGAAAATCGAGTACTATTGTTCTCAGCCCTTTTAGCATCGGGCTTCGCAATTGGCGGATTGGTGTTGGGTCTTCTCGTTGGCTCTCTGGTCATAGTATTTGACGGTGTCTATTCTCTTATCAGCTTACTGTTAACTTTATTGTCACTAGCTGCCTCGAAATACATCAATCGCCCTTCGGACACTGAGTTCCCGTTTGGTCGAGCTATCATCGAGCCGATTGTGATTGCGATTAAAGCCGTTGTGATTCTTCTTGTGGTTGGTTATTCACTTTACTCTGCGATTGGTGCCCTAATGACGGGTGGCCGTGAAGTTGATGCTTCTATCGCAACTCTGTTTGGTATTTTCAACGTACTGGGTTGTGGTTACGCTTGGTGGTACATCGCGAATAAGAGTAAACGTATTTCTTCAGGTCTGATTCAGGCTGAGTCTAAACAGTGGCAGATGGATACACTATTGAGTGTCGCGGTAACGGCTGGTTTCGTCGTAGCGTGGGCAATGACATTCTCACCTCTTGCATCATACGCAGTATATGCCGACCCAATGATGATGTTGCTAATGTCTTTCTACTTCATCAAAGTGCCTTTCGACATGTTACGTGAGGCGATGCGCGAACTGCTTATGATGTCGGCAAACAAAGATATTTGTGATGCGGTAGATAAGAACGTTGTCGCGGTAGACAAAGAAGCTGAGCAAGATTTGGAGCTGATGGGTGTGACTAAGGTTGGTCCAGAATTACGAATCAATGTTGATATTCATATCAACGGCCAACAAGCGATTGCGGTCGATGATATTGAACGTACGCGCCGCCAACTTAAGCGACGCTTATCGAAGATGCCTTATGAGCTTCAATTGAATCTCAATATCGCGAGTTAAGAGTCGAGAGTTAAGAACCAAGAGCTAACCAATCAACCTCTCGCTGACTAAGACTCTGATTGAACCTTTTTAGAAGCCGACGCCGTAACCGTCGGCTTTTTGTCTCTGGTTACCCACCAGCAAGCTAAAGAGCCAATCGTTACCATACAAACGCCCTGCCAAAACATCATGCTCAATGACAAACCCAAAATAATAGAAGACAGTAAGGTCGCAAAAATAGGCGTGAAATACGACATGGTCGCCAAGAAGACCATATTGCCGCCAAGTATCGCTGTATTCCAAAGCGCGTAACCTGCGCCCATACACACGCCTGCCAACACTAAGTCAATCGCAGCACTGGTTGTCATCACCATGCCGGTTTCGTTACTCAATGCGTATTTGATCCACAAGGTGATTGCCGTTGCGATAAAGAACAACACAATCGCATTCTGCCCTTTCGCCACTTTCTGAGTGTAATTACAGTAAACCGCCCAAATAATCGCGCCGAAAAACGCCATTGAATAAGTTTTTGGGTTAGTAGCAACATTGGCAGCGATTTGTTCAACAGAAAGCCCCTGATCGCCGCTGATGCTCCAAGCGACGCCAAAGAAGGCCAAGAAGATACTTGGGTAAACCAACCAGTTAATTTTCTTGTCGCTCAGCAGCACCGCAAATAACACCGTCAGTGCTGGCCATAAGTAGTTGATGACAGCCATTTCCAAGGCTTGATGTCTATTGTTTGCCATTCCTAAAGCCAGAGCCAAGAAGATCTCATAACAAACGAACAAGGTGCCGCCAATCAGCAAATAAGACTTAGAAAAGCGTGACAGCTTTGGTAGACCCATAACACAGATCAACAACAGCGCACTCACCGTGTAAAGGCTGGCCGCACCACCGATTGGGCCCAGTTGCTCTGACACACTACGAGACAATGCAATTAAGCAGCTCCATAGTAAAATGGCAGCAATGCCGTAGCAGCTATGGCGATGAGATTTCAGCACGCTTATTCCTTCTATTTGTTATGAGTGGTTATCGTGGCAGCTTAAAGCATAAATGTGCTTGAGTACCACTATCGAAAAGTGAAACCTGTAGAAATTAAGTAGCCGAGAACAGAATTGTACTCGGCTACTAGTGACCAACGAATAAAGCTAAAGTTGGTTAGCCGTTACGCTAGCAGAAGTGCTTGCAGCTCAGCCAAAGACTTCACTTGATAATGAGGGTTAATACCTTCTGGCGTCGCCTTTTCTTGACTGTTTAACCAACAGGTCTCGATACCAAAGTCTAAGCCACCTAAAATATCAGAGTGTGGGTTATCACCCACCATCAAAATGCGCTGCTTTGCTGGCAGGCCAACCAGCTTGTGTGCATGTTCAAAGATCTCAGCATCTGGCTTAGCAACACCGACTTCTTCAGAAATGATCACGTGTTCGAAGTAATCAGTCATGCCAGTGCGCTCTAAACGGATCGATTGCAGCTCAGTGAAGCCATTGGTAATAATGCCCATGTTCACTTTGCCTTGTAACGATTCCATTAGCTCTTTTGCACCTGGTAGCAAAGAACAGATGTCCGCCATTGCTGTTAGAAATGCGCTGTTTAATTCTGCAGTCGTCGTTTCTAACTTTTCAGCCCAGCTTTCGAAGCGTGTGTGCTTCAGTTGATCAGCCGTAATTCGGCCATCTTGATAGTCTACCCATAGTGGTAGGTTAACTTCTTGATAAACTGAATAATCCTGCTCGCTAAAATCCACACCAAAACGTGAGAACATTAGCTTCATTCCTTGAAAAGCGTCAAAGTGGAACAAGGTTTCATCCGCATCAAAGAATATCCAATCGTACTTCATTATCTGTCCTATTATTCGCGCTATCGAGCCGTATTTATATTTTGTTCTTTCCTAACCTCACGGTTAAGTGAGCATTCTACTACCATTTTTGTGAGCCTGAATATAGTTCTAAGAATTTATAGAAAACAAGCAGCAAGTCATGATGTATCGCAAATTTTGCCACATATTAAACCAATACCATAAAGGAAATACATGAACTGTACCGGGAGGTACTATGAAACACTTCTTACCATCATCCGTCATGCTCACCCCATTCCTGGTCAAATACTACGATGAAGAGCCACTAGAGGCGTCAGATTCGCCGGAGCAACCAGAAACTCAGATTGAGTGCTGTGCTGATTCTGTTCAAGAGCTAACAACAGAAGAACGCGAACCTTCACTGTCTGAATAACCTTATTTTTCATGGTTATAGAGCTACATACTGGCCATAATTCTATCAATCATTCGCTATCCATAACTGACAATATACACATCAGAAAACCATAAAAACGATTGCTATATGAGCCCTATCACAACCAATAACTAGAAAGTGGTAGTTCGGAATCAAAGTTGTTCCAGATCAATGGTCGACCACTTGAATGCCGACAACATGTAGGAAATTAAAAATCATAATTAACGGAGTTTTCCAATGTCTACTGCATTTTACATCCCTACAATCAACTTCATGGGTACTGGCTGTCTGAAGGATGCTGCTGATAGTATTCAGTCTCAAGGCTTTAAAAAAGGTCTGATCGTAACTGATAAGATCTTGAATCAAATTGGTGTAGTTAAGCAGGTACAAGACCTTCTTAGCCAGCGAGGCGTAGACGCAGTTGTATTCGATGGCACTCAACCAAACCCAACCATCACGAACGTTAACGATGGTCTTGAATTGCTGACTGACAACGATTGTGATTTCGTTGTTTCTCTAGGTGGCGGTTCTCCACACGACTGTGCAAAAGGCATTGCTCTGGTTGCTTCTAACGGCGGCAAGATTGCAGACTACGAAGGTGTCGATCAATCTGAAAAGCCAATGATGCCTCTTATCGCTATCAACACGACTGCGGGCACCGCTTCAGAAATGACACGTTTCTGCATCATCACTGATGAAGAGCGCCACATTAAGATGGCTATCGTTGATAAGCACACAACACCGCTTATTTCAGTAAACGATCCTGAACTAATGCTTGCTAAGCCTGCATCACTGACTGCTGCAACAGGTATGGATGCGCTAACACACGCAATCGAAGCTTACGTTTCTATCGCAGCGACACCAATTACAGACGCTGTAGCGATTAAAGCCATTGAACTTGTACAAGCTCACCTAAGAACGGCAGTAGCGCACGGCGAAGACATTGAAGCACGTGAACAAATGGCTTACGCACAGTTCATGGCGGGTATGGCGTTCAACAACGCGTCACTAGGTTATGTTCATGCGATGGCGCATCAGCTAGGCGGCTTCTACGATCTTCCACACGGTGTGTGTAATGCTATCTTGCTACCACACGTTCAACGCTACAACGCGCAAGTTTGTCCTGAGCGTCTACGTGATGTTGCAAAAGCAATGGGCGTTAACGTTGAAGGTATGTCACCAGAGCAAGGTGCAGAAGCTGCGATCGAAGCAATTGTTCAACTAGCAAATGACGTGAACATCCCAACAGGTATCGCGCAACTTGGTGCGAAGCTAGAAGATATCCCTACTCTGTCTGACAACGCACTGAAAGACGCATGTGGTTTTACTAATCCTAAACAAGCGACCCACGAAGAAATCTCTGCGATTTTCGAAGCGGCAATGTAATCTGCCATTAAGTCACTTATAAACTTATCGACAAACGGGCTCACCTACTGAGCCCGTTTTCTTTACCTGCCATATGTTATTCAAGTCTCTGTTTTGAATAGCCACTGATTAAGATAAATCTCTTTAAAAGTCGCATTGTCATAACTGCTTAGTTATAGTCAAACTATTGATACATAGAATGACAAACAGGTTCCATTGAGTCGTTGGATAGTTAACTCCTCATTATTAGCATCGCTCGTTTCCCACTCTGCCTTCGCGGAGGAACAGGATGAGTGTCACAGCCAACCGTTAGAAGACACGCGCGTCGAAAAAGCTTACCACTACCTAAACAGCAAGTTTTGTCAGCCCGCAATATGGTTCGATAACTTCTTTGTGGATGACCGTATTACCGAGGACGCCAGAGCCGGAACCTCTGTACGTTGGTATAATGATTTCATCTATTCTGAGGGCGGTGACGTGGATTATTCCACCAAGCTCAACGCACGCCTGCATTTACCCTTTGTCAGCAAAAGGCTTAAGCTAATCTACGAGTCTGTTGGCGATGAAGAATTCTTAGACTTCTTCCCACAAGATTCTGAAGAGTTAGAAAATGCACTTGGCCTTCGTTATGACGCCTATGCCAAGGGTTACAGTAGTTTCAATATCAAAGCGACATTACGCCCAAGAATAGAGGCTCGCTATCGTTTTACCTACCCGCTCACCACAGATGCAGTATTCCGGCTAACCCAACGTGTGTATCAAGAGAAGAAAGAGACGGGAGAGATCACTGATATCGATTTTGACCTCTCTTTGAGTGACGATTTCTTAGCGCGTTGGTCTAACTTTGCTGGCTATAACGATGACCTCAAAGGCTGGGAGTATGGTACGGGCATTACCTTGTACCATTACCTTTCTCAAGACCAAGCTCTGTAATACAGCGCCACGATAACCGCGACCAGCGAACCGTATAACCACAACGAATATTCGCAAGTGTCTGTAACGTATAGAGAAAATGTATGGAAGGAATGGCTGTTTTACGAGGTCACCCCGCGTTACCAGTGGGAACGAGAGCCTTACGAGAAACACACGGAAGAAGCCAACATCACCCTTAGGCTTGAAGTCTTGTTCAACAATGTCTAGTGAGTGTTTGTGAGATTGGGGCATCGTTAGATAGAAAACGAGGCACAAAAAAGCACATCATGTGATGTGCTTTTTCAGTTCTATATAAGGCTTAAACTGTAGTCTTAACCCTTGTAGTTTCTTACTCGCGCCGCTTCTGCTTCACGTTTATCGACAACCGTCTTACCGATTGGCGCCAGCGAGATAACCGCTAATTTAAGGTGCTGAATCGCGAACGGAATACCGATGATGGTAATGAAACACGCCACAGCTGACATGATGTGACCAATCGCTAGCCAGATACCCGCAAATAAGAACCAAATCACGTTACCAATCACGCCTAGCGGGCTCGTGCCGATGTCCATTTCATTGGTTAGCTCGTCACGCGAAATCGCTTCCTGACCAAATGGGAAGAATGAGAAGTTACCCATAACGAAACACGCTCTACCCCATGGAATACCAACGATGGTTAGGAATGCGAGCAGTCCGAAGAACCACCAAGCTAGTCCCATAAATACGCCACCGAACAGAAACCAAATGATGTTTCCTATTGTTTTCATTCTGTATTCTCCAAATCTTTGAATGCTATTTATTTAATATGCCGAGTAAGGCAATGATTGTTGTAATAGGTTCATTATTGTTGAACCTTTATGAACCGTTTATGAATCACTTACATTTTATGTGATTGATATACACCACGGTTCTCTAAATCTACATAGGGCTAAACCCATTTATTTGATACCATACACTTAGATTTTTAGTACCAAAAAGCTAAACAGACTCAACAACGAATTTAAGGCCGAATTTATGAATAACACTGAGCAACCTAAAAAGAAAATGAAAAACTGGGTGCCAATCGTCTTCTTCGGACTTCTCAGCACTGTTCCAGTGTTCATGTTCTTAGTTGATGTGTACATCAACCAGTATATGTAACAGAGCCGGACATCCTAGCTATATAAATGGATATAAGAACCCTTTCCTGTATCCATTTCAGTTCCAATTAGATCAGTTCTTCTTCAGCCAGCTCTTCGTTAATCAAATCAGCTCTTCGCTAATAAAATCTAGAATGTCTATCAGCTCATGATCAGGCAAATTTAGTAGGTTATCCCCTACATACCATTCAATCTTACATTGGTTTGGCAACTCACTGATCGCTGGGTTTCCTATCCAAATCTTGTGTTTCTTCGCTATGTTATCTCTCACAATAATGCCGTCTTCATAGCTCACAGGTAAATATAGGTGAAGCATGTTGACCTGCGGTTGCTGCGGATTAACAGTGAACTGAGGATAGTCTAATAAGATTTGGTAGATCTGTTTTGTTCGCTCAAACAGTGATGGCATCAACTCTAATCGCTCATCAAACTGCATTGCTGCTGAAACCACATAAGGCGTTCGGTGATAAACATTGCCACCTTGGCGCTTCATCCACGCAGATGCTTTCGCTACAAAGGCTTTATCGCCCAACAATAACGAACCACCAAGGCCATTGAGACCTTTGTACAGCGAAACATAAGCACTATCGAAGCCCTGAGCAATCTCGCTGTATGACTTTTGGTAATAGGCGCCGCATTCCCACAAACGCGCACCATCCATATGAAGGTGAATTGATTGTTCTTTGCAGTACTGCTTGATCGCTTCAAGCTCATCCCATTCTGGTAATTGGCCGCCGATTTCACGCATGGGTAATTCATATAGAGCGGCTGCAATCTCATCAGGCCACGCCTTTAAGTCATCAACATTCCAAGTGCGAAATACGTTGCCAACGGGAAGTACGTTGAATCGGTTTTGGAGCTGATACCCTTGGCGTTCATGACGCATAATATGACTCGATTCATGCATCGCCACTACTGGGTTTCTTTTCTCTTGGCACGCAATTTCTAATGCTGTTGGTTGATTCATGGTGCCAGTAATCACAAATACAGCCGCTTCATAACCTAGCAGTTCCGCGACTTTGTTTTCGAAGCTCTCGATAAACTCACCATCGCCGTAGCTATCATGGCTCACATTGTGTGTCTCACACCATTCAGCCATCTGAGCGAATGTTTGTGCTGGAGTCGGTTCTAGGTGACCGGAAAGCAACAAATCACATTGTTGACGCACGTCCATGCTCATAGTTTTTCCTTTATTCATTATCGTTCTATGTAGGGTTATTGGATTATTTACGTTACCCACCAACGGTGACATAAAATGCCCATATTCGCATTTACTATTCGTGAATAATTAGTTTTACTCAGTCATCGGCGGCTTGTGCCAGAAATACTCAAATTGACGGATGTTTTATATAATTAAGTACCTAAAAACACACGCATCTAGATAGATAAATATGGGCTAATTCGTTGTTGTTCAACCATTCTTCTATTATTGTATATCTATAATTCCAATAAATATTATTCGTTAATGGACAAAGAGGGCTATATGTCGAAAAATCGAGTCTTGGTGCTATTCGCTCACCCTTCTCAACATCGTTCTGAAGCAAACAAACCCTTATTTGAACAAGCCAAACGCGTTGACGGTGTTACCTGTGTCGATCTCTATGCCGAGTATCCGACATTTAAAATCAACATCGACCGTGAACAGAAACGCCTGTTAGACCATGACATCATCATTTTTCAGTTCCCTTTGTATTGGTACTCAACACCGGCAATTCTTAAAGAGTGGCAAGACCTTGTTCTTGAATACGGCTTCGCCTACGGCGCCGAAGGCAATGAACTACAGGGTAAGAAATTGTTATGTAGCATTACTGCAGGAGGTAAAAAAGATGCCTACCAAAGTGATGGTTACAACCATTTCACGATTCGAGAACTGCTTCACCCAATCGAACAAACCGCTTCTCTGTGCGGGATGAACTATCTCTCGCCCTTTGCGTTATTTGGCTCGCGTACCGCTTTGGAAGAAAACCGCATTCAACAACATGTCGATAGCTATAAAGTGCTGTTAGAGGCGTTAGTTGCTGGCAAGATCAATATCAAGAAAGCCAGCAAAGCAGAAAAACTCAACCACTACGTAGAAGAACTAATGGCAGAGGTTAAATAATGACGGGATATTTTCTACAAGCATTTATCTACTTAGTCGCAGCAGTTATTGCCGTGCCTATTGCCAAAAGACTTGGCCTTGGTTCTGTATTGGGTTACCTCATTGCTGGTGTTGTGATTGGCCCAATCATTGGTCTGGTAGGTGAAGAGACCAAAACGATCCAACACTTTGCCGAGTTCGGTGTGGTTATGATGCTGTTCTTAGTCGGCCTTGAGCTTGAACCTAAGATGCTTTGGGCAATGAGGAACCGATTGATGGGGCTGGGTGGCCTGCAAGTTGGTGGTACTACCGCGATTGTAATGGGTATTGCTCTGTTCTTTGGACAGCCTTGGACGATCGCACTGACTATCGGTTTGATCTTCGCACTGTCATCTACCGCGATTGTACTCCAAACCTTTAACGAAAAAGGGCTATCCAAAACAGAAGGCGGAAAGAACGCTTTCTCAGTCCTACTGTTCCAAGATATTGCCGTCATTCCTATGTTGGCATTTATCCCTCTATTAGCCTTGCCAGAATTAATTGAAGCTGCACAAAGCGCGGTTGCTTCGGCTTCTGATCACCATGAAGAGTTAAGCCTCGTCGCTGTCCTACCCGGTTGGGCTTATGGCCTTGTGATCACAGCATCTATTGCGATTGTTGTGGTCGGCGGACACTTCTTGAGTCGTCCATTGTTCCGCTTCGTGGCAAGCTCAGGCCTGCGTGAAATCTTTACTGCAACCGCACTGATGTTGGTGATTGGCATTGCTGCACTGATGAGCCTAGTCGGCCTATCTCCGGCTTTGGGTACCTTCCTTGCGGGTGTGGTTTTAGCGAACAGTGAATTCCGCCACGAACTTGAGTCCAATATCGACCCGTTTAAAGGGCTGCTACTTGGCTTGTTCTTCATCACCGTAGGTGCAGGCATTAACTTTGATGTTCTATTCAACGACTTTGGTTTGATCATTGGCCTCACCCTTGGCGTTATGCTTCTTAAAGCCTTGGTGCTATTTACGTTGGCATTGATATTCAAAATCAAAAACAGTGACCGTTGGCTGTTTACACTGAGCTTGGCGCAAGCCGGTGAGTTTGGTTTTGTACTACTAAGCTTCTCAGCTCAAAACCACGTATTACCTGCTGACATCGTCCAAACATTGTCGCTGGTTGTGGCACTTTCAATGTTCCTAACACCAGGGCTGTTCATTCTATTTGATAAAGTGATTCTTCCTCGTTACGAACAAAAATCTAACGACCGCGAAGAAGATACCATAGAAGAGAAAGGCACCGTAATCATTGCGGGCATTGGCCGATTCGGTCAGATTGTTAACCGCTTATTGGTATCGAATGATGTCAATACTGTGGTTTTGGATCATCAAGCTAATCAAGTCGACTTGCTACGTTCAATCAACATCAAATCTTACTTTGGTGATGCGACTCGTCATGATTTATTACATACCGCTGGTATCGAAGAAGCCGCAATGTTGGTTGTGGCTATCGACAACCAAGACTCAAGTGTTGAATTGGTCAAATACGTTAAACACAACTACCCTAAAGTGAAAATCTTAGCGCGTGCATTCGACCGTGGTCATAGTTATCGCCTAAGAGAAGCAGGTGCAGACTTCGTGGAATCAGAGACCTACCATTCTGCTCTTGAAATGGGTGCAGAAGCCTTGCGTTCTTTGGGTCATCACCCATTCTTCGTTGAACAACAGAAATCGACGTATCAACGTGTTGAAAGCCGTAAGTCTGAAAAGCTATACCAAGCTTGGTCTGAAGCGGAAGAGAACCCGCGCTACGACAACAACTACCGACAAATCTTCATTCACCTTGAAGAAGCAATGAAAGAAGATATGAAAAAAGACCGTTCAGACAAGCACTCTCGTTCTGAACGTGGTTGGACACCTCCACCGAAAGGTTATGCAGATGGCTTTGAGGAAGAAGAGTCTTAAGCAGAATCTAGACTACAGCTCTAGATAACCATGCTATTCAAGCATCAAAAGCGGCTATTTAAGCCGCTTTTTCTTTCATTTAACCCCGACAAAACCTCAAATGAGCATAAGTATCAGGTGCTGACACTCGTAATCCGAGAGATTTGTGTGATCTAGCTAAGATTTTTAATTTCTGACCACATAGCAAAAGTGGATTCAATTTTTACATTATTTAAACATTCCACCCCTGCATAAACCACACCATAAACATGGCTATATATGCACTCATTCCTACCATTCAAGCACCCACCCAATTCTTAGCGACCACTCTCTAAGGCTTGAATTACATTGCATATATCGAAATACGCCGCAAAAGCCCTAACAGATTTATTCACCAATCAAATAATTAACGCACGACATTCACAAATTCAAACCATCAAAATTAACACAAACATTTCAAAGTATGTCTAGCGTTACAATTTGTAACGAATGGCGGTTGTCGGTATAGTCCTGCAATTCAAAAAGTGAGACCTCTGCGCTCACCTTAAAGGAGATATAATAATGATTACTAATGATGCTGTAATAATGGGCATGTTAGCTGTTATTCTTGGCGGTGTATTTATCACGGAAAGTAGCCAAAATAGCGCACTGAAAAAATTCTACTCGTTCGTTCCGGGTCTATTGCTCTGTTACTTTGTTCCTTCTCTATTGAACAGCCTAGGCATCATCGACGCATCAAACTCAAAGCTGTACTTTGTTGCAAGTCGTTACCTATTACCAAGCGCACTCGTTCTTCTGATCATCTCAGCTGATCTACGCAAAATCTTCGGCCTTGGCTCAAAAGCCGTCATCATGTTCCTAACGGGTACGGTTGGCATCATCATTGGTGGCCCTTTAGCGATTCTGATTATTGACCAAATCAACCCTGACCTTGTATCTGGTGACGTATGGCGTGGCCTAACAACCGTTGCAGGTTCTTGGATTGGCGGCGGTGCAAACCAAGCAGCAATGAAAGAAGTGTTCGAGGTTGATGACCAACTCTTCTCTGCAATGATTACGGTTGATGTTATCTGTGCGAACATTTGGATGGCCGTGTTACTTATCATGGCAGGTCGTCAGAAGAAGATTGATGCATGGTTAAAAGCGGATACTTCATCTATTGAAGAGCTAAAAGAGACAGTTTCTAAATACCAAGAAGAGAACGCTCGCCCAACAACCACAACCGATCTCATGAAGATCACGGCAATTGCCTTTGGTTTAACAGGGTTGGCTCACTTATTCAGTGACATGATTGCACCATGGATCTCAACCAACGCGCCACAGCTTGCGAAATACAGCCTAACATCTGGCTTCTTCTGGCTGATCGTAATGGTAACAACGTTCGCGCTGATCGCTTCATGCTTTAAATCAACGCGCAGCCTTGAGCACAGCGGCGCGTCTAAAGTAGGTTCAGCGTTCATCTACATCCTAGTTGCAACTATCGGTATGCAAATGGATGTGACAGCTATCTTTGACAACCCTGGTTACTTCTTCATTGGTATTACATGGTTAACTATCCATGCCCTTCTGATGATTGTAATGGCGAAGCTAATTCGTGCACCATTGTTCTTCATGGCTGTAGGTAGCCAAGCTAACGTAGGTGGCGCAGCATCGGCACCTATCGTCGCGGCTGCATTCCACCCAGCATTGGCACCAGTAGGTATCCTAATGGCGGTATTGGGTTACGCTCTCGGTACATACGGCGCTTACATATGTGGCCTCATCATGCAGGCTGCTGCATTGGGTTAACAACTCATTGCTGTAAAAAATGGGCAACTGAACCTTGATCATATCGCCCATTTTCTTGAGTTCCGAGATGTAAAAAAGGCGACAGTAAAAACTGTCGCCTTTCTAATATCTTGTTACTCAGCTAAAGCTTATTCCCAATCAAGAATTACTTTACCTGACATACCAGAGCGCATCATGTCGAAGCCTTTCTGGAAGTCGTCCACTTTGTAGTGGTGAGTAATGATTGGTGTTAGATCTAGGCCTGATTGGATTAGTGAAGCCATCTTGTACCAAGTTTCGAACATCTCACGACCGTAGATACCTTTGATAACCAAGCCTTTAAAGATGACTTGGTTCCAGTCTACTGCCATGTCTGATGGTGGAATACCTAGTAGAGAGATCTTACCGCCGTGGTTCATGTTAGTCAGCATGCTGTTGAACGCAGATGGGTTACCAGACATTTCTAGGCCTACATCGAAGCCTTCAGTCATGCCAAGATCAGACATTACGTCTTCAAGCTTCTCTTCCATCACGTTTACTGCGCGAGTCACACCCATTTTCTTAGCAAGATCTAGGCGGTACTCGTTTACATCAGTGATTACAACGTGACGAGCACCAACGTGCTTAGCAACAGCTGCAGCCATGATACCGATTGGGCCAGCACCAGTAATTAGCACGTCTTCGCCAACTAGGTCGAAAGAAAGTGCTGTGTGTACTGCGTTACCAAACGGGTCAAAGATTGAAGCTAGATCGTCAGAGATTTCTGCAGGGATCTTAAATGCGTTGAACGCAGGGATCACAAGGAACTCAGAGAACGCACCAGTGCGGTTAACACCAACACCTGTTGTGTTACGACAAAGGTGAGTACGGCCGCCACGACAGTTACGACAGTGACCACATGTGATGTGACCTTCGCCAGATACACGGTCGCCGATTTCAAAACCACGAACTTCTTGGCCAATGCCAACAACTTCACCCACGTATTCGTGACCTACTACCATAGGTACTGGGATTGTGTTTTGTGACCACTCATCCCAGTTGTAGATATGTACGTCAGTACCACAAATTGCGGTTTTCTTAATACGAATAAGAAGATCATTATGACCCATTTCAGGTTTTTCAACCTCGGTCATCCAAATGCCTTCTTCAGGCTTTAGCTTAGAAAGTGCTTTAATTTTCATAATGTTACCTAGTTCATCTCGCCTAACTGTAAGGCGAGAATCAAAAATCTATATGTTCTACTGGGTGTTGTTCTATCTAATTAAAGGATGCTCGTGGCACCCCTTCAAAATTAGATGATACCCATGTCTTTACCAACTTGGATGAACGCATCGATTGCGCGGTCTAGTTGCTCACGAGAGTGTGCAGCAGACATTTGCGTACGGATACGAGCTTGACCTTTTGGTACTACAGGGAAAGAGAAACCTACAACGTAGATGCCTTTCTCTAGTGCGCGCTCAGCGAACTCAGCCGCTACTTTTGCATCACCAAGCATGATTGGGATGATTGCGTGGTCTGCACCGCCCATAGTGAAGCCAGCTTCTTCCATGCGAGTACGGAAGTGAGCAGAGTTTTCCCATAGTTGAGTACGTAGGTCGCCAGATTCCGCAAGAAGATCTAGAACGCGGATAGACGCAGATACGATTGCAGGAGCAACAGAGTTAGAGAATAGGTATGGACGAGAACGCTGACGTAGCCAGTCGATCACTTCTTTCTTACCAGAAGTGTAACCGCCTGAAGCGCCACCCATTGCTTTACCAAGAGTACCAGTGATGATATCGATACGGTCTACAACGTTGTGGAACTCGTGAGTACCCGCTCCGTTTTCGCCCATGAAGCCCACTGCGTGAGAGTCATCAACCATTACTAGTGCATCGTACTTGTCTGCAAGGTCACAGATAGCAGGAAGGTTAGCCACTACGCCGTCCATTGAGAACACACCGTCAGTTACGATTAGTGTGTGACGAGCGCCAGCTTCTTTAGCAGCGATAAGTTGCTGCTCTAGCTCTTCCATGTTGTTGTTCGAGTAACGGAAACGCATTGCTTTACACAGACGAACGCCATCGATGATAGATGCGTGGTTTAGTGCGTCAGAGATGATTGCGTCTTCTTTACCTAGAATTGTTTCGAACAAACCAGCGTTTGCATCAAAACAAGATGTGTAAAGGATAGTGTCTTCTTTACCTAGGAACGTAGAAAGCTTTTGCTCTAGTTCTTTGTGAGAATCTTGAGTACCACAAATGAAACGTACTGAAGCCATACCAAAACCGTGCTGATCCATACCATCTTTAGCTGCTTCGATAAGAGCTGGGTGGTTAGCAAGACCTAAGTAGTTGTTTGCACAGAAGTTTAGTACTTCTTCACCAGTCGAGATAGAAACCGCTGCTTTTTGTGCAGAAGTAATAATGCGCTCAGACTTGTAAAGACCTTCTTCTTTAACTTCTTCGATTTGAGTTTGAACCTGTTGGTAAAATGCAGAAGACATTGTCTCATTCCTTCCTAGTTATAATTTAGCAGCATCGCGCGCCGCTTTATGTAGGGATGTAAACGATCTCAACACGATCATTTACACTGTAAAACTTATGCCTATATTCTAGTTGAACATCCCCGTTCCGATTATCCCTTTAGTTGGAAAAACATTAATGAATCACAGGCACTAATAATAGTTCATCCCAGTGACATAGGGCACATTAACGCCCTTCACCTGCTTTTTTAAACGCCAAATTAGCTATAATTTCCGTCTAATTTCGCTTTCATATCAAATCTCAATTTTTCATCTCAGAATGCGCAGCAGCAACGCCGCTATACAGATGAGCTTCAAACACAACAACCTATCAGAGCAATCACGTCAATCAATTAATGAAATTGATTCACAAATCAAAGTAAATCGCTCACAATGACCATTAAGTTCATCGTTGAAACTAGCTTAACTGGATACTTATGATTAACCCAAAACTCATCGCCCTGCTTCCGGATCTCGCCTCGTTCATTTTGGTGGTTAACGAAGGTAGTTTTACGGCTGCAGCAAAACAGTTAGGCGTGACACCATCAGCCTTGAGTAAGCTCATCACCCGCTTGGAAAAAGCGCTATCGGTGAAACTGTTTGAGCGTACCACTCGTACCCTTATCATTACGCAAGCGGGTCAATTGGTTTATGATCAGAGTGTGGTGATGATCAACGCAGCGCAACAAGCCGTTGAACTGTCTACCTCCGACCATACCGAACCTGCAGGCTCGATAACGGTAGCGGCGCCTGAAGCCTTCTTGAATTCGGTATTGCAGCCTTTCGTTGTTCCATTCTTAAATCAGTATCCAGAAATCCAACTTAAATTGAGAGCGGCTGACGGCGACATCGATATTTTACGTCAAGGCATCGACATTGCTTTCCGCCTGACTGATAAGCCCGACGAAAGCTTAGTATTGAAAGAGTTAGGAAAAACAAACCTCGTGTTGTGTGCAAGCCCTGACTATTTAGATGCCAAGGGGATTCCTCACCACCCTACCGAGCTGTCTGAACACGACTGTTTGTATCTTGCAGAGACAGACAAAGATCACATTTGGGATTTTCTTAAAGATGATGAATTTCACACGGTACCCGTCAGTGGGCGTTACGCAGTTAACCATTCGCAAATGCGACTAAAAGGTGTGAAAGAAGGTCTAGGTGTAGGTATTTTCCATGACTTCGTGATTCAAGATGCGTTGGCTGAAGGCTCCGTGGTACAAGTGTTGGAAGATTGGACCATCAAGAGTAACTACCATGGTGCTATCGCGATGCAATTTGCTCAAACCAAGTATATGCCCGCACGACTGCGTGTATTCATTGATTACGCCATGAAGCACTTAGGTGACAAGTTGGCAGGAGAAATAAACTGATGCTGAAAGGAATACACCACGCGGCCATAATCTGTTCAAACTACGACGCGTCGAAACACTTTTACACTGAGATTTTGAAACTTGAGATAATTGCCGAAAACTATCGTGAGGCTCGCCAGTCGTACAAACTTGATTTAGCGCTACCTAATGGTGCTCAAATAGAACTATTCAGCTTCCCTAACGCGCCAGAAAGGCCTAGCTTTCCTGAAGCTCAAGGGCTAAGACACTTAGCTTTTTGTGTTGATGACGTTCAACAAATCAAAAGCTATTTGGAAGAACAAAGAATCGAAGTCGAACAGATCCGAATTGATGAATTTACAGGTAAAGCATTTACTTTTTTTGCCGATCCTGACGGGCTTCCGTTAGAGCTTTATGAAATCTAGAGCTTTATCAAATATAGAGCTGTACAAGTCTAACGTCTTCTTAATAAACAGAGCATGTCATCTGAATAATGAAACTGACCTCCTCAAAAAGGAGGTCAGTTTGTATATCAATTAACTCAATGCCGTCTTGAATTTCTCAACGCGTGAAAATAGTAACCAATCCAGCAGCATTGCTGTCACGATCGTCGCTCCCGCCAGTGGAAACAGTACTGAAATAACTATCACGATCACTAAACCTGTCTTCCAAAGCCCTGCATCGCCAAACTTCGGTGGCGTGCCAAGCTTTCTTTGACCTGAAGGTCTACGTATCCACCACATCACACCGCCAGTCACGGACACAACAATGAACGCCAAACAAAACAAAGCATTTAGAAGCTTGTTAATGATGCTGATGTCACCTTGATGCAATGAAATACCTACCGCTAACGTTTTGGCAATGAAGTTATAATCTTGCCATGTCACCTCACCCAGAATACGACCTGAGTATTGGTCGAGGTGCGTAGTACGGTCCTGCGTTGGATCAATGATGTCACCGCCCATAGTGTTGGCTGTGACCGTGTAAACACCTGTTTCTGAACGCGGGAAATTCACCTTGTATTGAGTGAAACCAAGTGAGTGCGCTTTTTGGATAACATCATCAATCCCGAAACTGCTTGCTGACATCACATGTTGAGAGTGGTCTTCGCCCATCTTAGAGTGATCATGAGGTTCAGATGCCTCTTCCACGTGATGTACATGTTCTGCAGGCTTATCTTGAGACAACGGCAGCGGTGTTTGTTCTAGATTCCATGGAAGTTCTTCCTCTGAGCCATGGTTAAGCGATGTGTGCGTCTTATCAGACAGCGGAATATCGTCCCACATTTGAGCAGGGAAAGTGATCCATGCTTGAACAAGCTTACCGCCCCAAAAACCTGTCCATGCCAATCCAGACAGAATAAACAACAACAGAACGAGCGATAACACACCTCCAATGTTCGCATGCAGATCACGCATTAAAATACGCGTTCCTAAACCAAATCGAAGCTTAAGAAAACCAGCGCGGCTCGCGTTATCTCTAGGTAACCATAAGTAAATACCACTGATGAGCAACAGAATAGACAAGCTTATTGCGACTTCAATTAGATAATCACCCCAATCACCAATCAACAAAGTGCCGTGAATGTCATTCGCGAGTTGGTACAGGCTGTCGCTACGCGGAATCTCTCCGACCACTTCGCCCGTATATTGATTTACCGTGGCGAAGACCGATGTGCCGTCTACAAGTGCTACCGAAAAGCGGTTAGCCAGATCAGGAGCTTTGCTCGGAACAAACTGGGTAACCGAACCTTGTGGGTATTGAAGTTGTACTGCAGCTAACTGTTGTGACACTTTAATCGGCTCGCCCGATGCAACAATCTCTAGGGCTTCGTGGTGGAAAGTCAATTCGATTTCATCATCAAACAGCATCACCAAACCTGTAATGCTCAGCATTAACATAAACGGGATAACAAATAGCCCAGCATAGAAGTGCCAGCGCCATGTGAGGAAATAGAGGGTTTTATTGCGGTCTTTGCTTTTTATATTGGTTTCCGAACCGGTTGTTGCACTGCTTTTAGACTGCGAAGTTGCTTGTGCTTTCGCAGGGGTTTGAGATTCATTTCTCAACATTATAATTTCCTTTGACACACGCAAACATACCTTCTGAAAAATCAGAAAGTAATCTGAGCATGTTTAACTTTACTTAATACTTTATTTTTTAATTATTTTAATGGGTTAGGTTTAAGCAATAACAAAGGGAGGGCCGCGCGGGGCTTGCCTCGTGTAGCGTTCGCTTAGAGCCAAAAAAGCGTAGCTGTCGGAGACAATAGAACTCAGTCGAGTTGTCAGTAGTGTAGTGGGAAGTTCATCTTGGTGAAACGTGGAAAAATGGCTAAACGGACACGGCTTTCCTTTATGAGTATTAGGTTCGCCTTCTTCGATTTGAACCAATTCAAAGCCATTGACCGTACATAACGACGCCCATACTCCCGCACTATTACCATGAGCATTGATAACAGGCATTAATGTCACTAGCGCCCAGCTTAATGCTGTTGCAAGTAACATGAAGAAGTTGAACGAGGTTCGGCGCATTATTCCAAGTCTTTATAAATTTCCCTTATTATGAGGGACTTGGAATATAGGTAAACGTAAAGATTAACAGCAAGTTAAAAAATTGAAGCTAACGCACACTCTTTTTCGTTAAATACTGGTTACAACACTAAAACTAAGAAAGTAATACTCATCTCTTTGCAGCAGGCTTTCGATAAAAGAGACAATAAAAAACGCCGCCTTACACCTTCCTCGAAAGAGGGTAATGTAAGGCGGCGTTTTAGAAATCGAATCTTGAGGTTTGCTCTTTGTTACCTATCTAGCAAACGTTCATGATTAACGAATTAACCGAAGATCTTGCTCCAGATGCTTGGGTTACGCTTCTCATGGTACTCTTCACGAAGGCCATCAATAGTACGAAGTTCTTGCTGTGCCGACGCTAAGTCACCTTGATCTAGCTTCTGCTCAATGCTATCCAGTGATGCACTGATCTTTTTGAAGCCTTCCATGAAGTTGTCTTCTTTCTCGACTGGGTAAACACCCGTTTTCAGCTCTGCCACTAGCGTATCTAAACGAACGATAGGCTTTTGCATCTCTTCAATGCTTTGAGCTTCTGCCGCTTGTTTGAACGCAAGCTTCATTTCTTGCATGTTTTTCTTAAGGTCTACATTAGCAAATGCGTTGCCAGACAATACTGAAGCAGCGATTAAGCCAGATAAAAGGATTGAGCGAGTTTTCATTGTTTCTCCAAGTGAAGCGGTGTCTTTGAAGTTAGAGCCGTCATTACTGTGGCACTTCGACTTTATTATTTTCGGCTAGTGTATACAAAAATCTTTCAGGCACAAAAATTGATTGTGTCGAAATGCAAACCCGCCGACATTCTCTTAAACAAGATCTGAATATTCTGGGATTTCATTACGACCGCGCAAGGCCAAAAAGGCTAGGAACTGCTTTGGCGAATGGGTAATCACTTTACTCGAATCTACGCCCACTTCATCTAACAATGCTGCGACTAAGTCTAAGCCACCGACATCTAAACAGAAATGCGCATCGCTGCCTGTTGTAATAAATGCACCCTTCGCTTTCGCTATTCTTGCAATCTCATAGCAGCGGTCAACACTGCCAACTCGGCTATTGCCTTTGAGTGTGGTGTTGTTGATCTCAATCGCCACGTTGTTCTCAACCGCACATTGAATAACGGCTTCGAAATCGAAATCAAAATTAGGATTGCCTAAGTGACCAAGCGCATCAATTCGACCGCCCTTAATCACATTCAACAATGCTTCTGTATGGGTAGCGACATCCGATGGGCGAAATACTGGCTCATGAAAACTCGCGATCACCCAATCCAAGTTCTTATCCACACTCGGATGAATGTCGATTTCACCCTGTGTGTTCATGATGTTTGACTCAACACCTCGAATAATTGCGACATCTTCAATAAAACGAGGGAGCACACGCTGATTGCTGAAGAACCAATAGTGTGGCGCGCCCGGCATTGATTCTGAATGATCAGTAGTACAAAACATGGCTAAACCATTTTGCTTTGCCGACTTGGCGTTTTCGATCAATGTGCTGTAAGCATGACCACTTGCGTATGTGTGGGTGTGAGTATCTACTTTGAGTTCCATGAATCAATGCCCTCTTCGCTCGGTCAAAATACGTTTTTCAGAAAGTAACTCTGAATCTCTTTCAGGAAAAGAATACTTCAGAAAATGAATGCCTAATGGCAACAATTCGGCCAGTTTATCAGCTGAAAGTGACAATTAGCACCCAAACATAAAGGTTTATTACTGGTTCATTTACACGACACGGGAATACGTGGCTAACCAGAGCCAGCCAGCGCTTGGTCTTATCTAAGTCGAACCGCACACACTCGGTAATTGCGCCAATTTTTTGCAACCTACCCAAGTTCGTCAATACTTAAACCAGCCTACAAACTGGAGTGTTAGATGAGAAGAAGACGATATCCGCTGAGTATCCACATCACTAGCCTTTTCCTAATTTTGACAACACTTGTCGGTGCGGTATTGATTTCGATTAGTTATCGGCACTCCCAAGAGCTGCTGCTAGGCACAGTGCGCGAGATCAGTAATGAGCACCGCGACAAACTGGAATCAGTATTTAAACAAGCCATTGCCCCTGTTATCACAACCTTAAATGTGATGGCGGTGAGCCCGTTTGTTGCTCATCAAGCTTCCGCTGTCGAAAAAGACTCTTGGCTTGCTTCGGTCGATATCATCTTCAAGCAAAACACCAATTTGGTCGCTCTATTTTATGGTTCTGAAGATGGTGACTTCAGAATCTTTCGTCCATTAAGCACCAATAAACAGAGAGCCGAAAACAGCGCGCCCGCTAAAGCGACCATGATGGTCAGCAGCACCAATCTAGACGGTGAAAACTTTATTACCTATCTTGATGGCGCACATCAAGTGATCAGTACTCGACAAGCAGAGAGTAAGTTCAACCCCACAACTCGTCCTTGGTTTCGTAACGCAAAGCCTGATGGCTCAATACAACTCTCTGAGCCCTATCTATTCTATTTCCTGCAAACCAATGGCATTACACTCTCTAGGCGTTCTGCCGATGGCAAGCATGTGGTTGGTGCCGACTTTACGTTGAGTTCCCTCTCTTCTCAGATCAGTGAATTAGCTTATTCTCCGCAAACCCGACTCGCCTTGTTCGATCAACATTTTAATCTTCTCGGTCAGCATCAACTTGAGCTATCAGTACCCAAGCCTGACTCCCAATCTGATGACACAAGTAAAACTGAGCAAACGAACAACCAAACGACGGGGAATCTCTCTGGCAGTGAGCAAGACCAAAGCTTCTTTAATGTGCCCAAACGTGAACAGATGGAAGCATTGAAAGCGTCCGTTATTGCGCCGCTTATCTCTGATGAAGAGAAGTTTAACCTCAATCTAAAAAACGTTGAGTACAACTTAAACACTTGGGCACTAACGCTAACGCCGGTTCAACTGACTCAAAATGTCACCTTACACTTGGCAGAAGCGACGCCACACAATGAGCTGCTCGCTGATCTTATCTCGATGCGAGACAAGCAAGTTGCGGTCGCGATTGGGATGTTGTTCATCTGCTTCGCTATCGTATGGTTTGTTGCTAATCGACTGTCTCAGCCACTCAATACGCTGGTGCAACTCACCGACAACATCGCTCGATTTGACTTCAGGCGTACTCATTATCCCAAAAGCATGATTCAAGAAGTGGCTAACCTTGCCCACTCGATTGAGCTAATGGAACACACGCTTCATGATCTGATTACCCTACTTCGAGACACCGCCGGGAATCAGGAGTTTTCGATCTTAGCCAAGAACATTGCTCATCAAAGCTATTTAATCACCAAAGCAGAAACCATTGTCCTTTTCACTCAGTCCAAAGAGAAAGACGTGTTTGATACGGCAGCTAACCTTGCCATTCTCCCTTTTAAAGCCGACATCAATGACTTCATCAAACACACGCCTTGGTTGCTGTGTCAGCTTAAGTCTGGTGAGACGATCCATTTGAACCGAAAAGACAATGTTCTCAACTATTACCAAGATTCGATCTTCAATTCAGACCTGTACCTATTTCCACTATTAAACCGAGAGAAACTGTTGGTAGGGATTGTGGCAATTGGCTATGAGAGACCAATTACCAAGATGCAGGCAGACAAGCACGCCTTTTTAAGAGAGTTGCTCAGCTTTGCGGAAATAGCGAAAGACAACATCGACCAAATGCAGCAACAAAAAGACATGCTTAATGCCTTTATTGAGCTGATTGCATCGGCGATTGATACCAAGTCACCTTATACGGGCGGGCATTGCCAACGAGTGCCTGAGCTCACCAAATGGCTAACTCAAGCAACCATAGATGATGACCGCTATTACCCGCAATTCTCATTGGACAGTAAACAGTGGGAAGAGTTGATGCTCGCCGCTTGGCTTCATGACTGCGGCAAGGTGACCACGCCTGAATATGTGGTAGATAAGGCAACAAAACTGGAAACCATTTACGACCGAATCCACGAAGTGCGAATGCGTTTTGAGTTGTTGAAACAGCAAGCGGAAACCGATTACTGGAAAGCGATGGCGAACGGTGCACTACAAGAAGAACAACTCAAAATACTCGAACAAAGCCTGTCTGAACTGGATGAGGAGTTTGCCTTCGTTGCTGAGTGTAATCTTGGCGGCGAATCTATGACGGAAGAGCAGCTAGAACGCTTAGATCAAATAGCCAAACGCCAATGGAAACGTACACTGGATGATCAATTGGGTTTGTCTTGGTCTGAAAAAGAGAGATTTAACACCCAAAAAGAGTCGGTTGAGAAAGAGAGAACTGAGCCAACAAGTCAGGAAAAGGGTTTGCCTGTCATGGAGCCTCTGCTTGCAGACAAACCGGAGCATAAAATACCTTGGGACAATGGCTTTAACCCTGCCTATGTATGGCAAGAAGCGTTTGTACTTAAGCCCGGAGAAGTTAAATACAACCAAGGTGAACTGCACAATTTGAAAGTACGCCGTGGTACGCTAAACGATGAAGAACGTTTCATGATCAACGATCATATTATCCAAACCTTCACCATGCTCAACAAGTTGCCTTACCCGCCTTACCTTCAAAACATTCCGGATATCGCCAGCGGACACCACGAACGTATCGACGGTAAGGGATACCCAAGAGGCTTAAACGAAGACCAGTTACCTCTGCCGTCCAGAGCAATGGCAATTGCTGATGTCTTTGAAGCGCTCACCTCTAGTGATCGCCCTTATAAGAAAGGTAAACTCTTAAGCGAATCACTCAACATCATGACCGACATGGCCACCAGCGGTCATATCGATCCCAGGTTGTATCTGCTGTTTTTGGAAAACAAAATCTACGATAAATACGCTGAGCGATTCCTAGAAATGAACCAACGCTGCGAGATTGACCCGCACGAACACATCGACCGAGTAAAAGAATACATACGCTCATTGTTCTAAGTTTTAAATTAACCATTCAGAGGATAAGCCATAACTCAATGGTTAGCTTTTAGCTGCCGAGTCCAATACCGCAACGTCCACTACAGTCGCTACAGCCACTGTGGTGTGCGGTTTTTGTTTGGCTTTCGCCTTGCTGTGTCTTTTTGCCAGCAATGTATTGGTGATGCTCGCCACGACAATCAGGTTAATGCCAATCATCTGCTGTGTAGAAAACACATCATCAAAGAACAAGCCCTGCCAAAGCGCGCTAAACAGCATGTTAGTAAAAATCAGAGGTGCCAACTGGGAGCCACTGTCTGCAAGCTTATACGCCTTGGAACGGAAGATTTGGGTATTGATGGTAAACATTGCAAGACCAAGTGCTCCGAGAACAATCCAACGTAAGTCATCGAAAGACCACAACGCCGATAAGCTACCTGAGTTTTCAACTACATCAGGAACCGCAGACACTGAAGTAAACACAACCATAGGAATCACAATGATTGCCGCAACTAAAAAGGTCCACGCGTTAAGCTCTGCTGGTGTCAGGCTAGTTTTAGACGCTCGGTACAAACTCACTTGCGAGCCAGAATTAAATACCCCCGCGAGAAGTCCAAGCAGAAGCGCAGGTCTAAAGAACTCAGAACCCAACTCAAACTGCGACCAATCCCCCGCCATCATCACTACGCCAACAAAAGTGACAGCTAAACACACGATCGTCGTTGTATGAATCTTGGTTCTAAATATTAACTTTTCTAACAATGGAATAAACAGAGGACCCGTACTGAATAACACAACCCCTTCAACCAGCGTTAAGGTTTGCAGTGAAGTAAGGAAACACCACTGACACGCCACCATAAAGATCGCTCGCATCACCAAAGGTTTCCACATTTCTCGTGTCGGCTTGCTGATTTTGTAAAAAGTCAGAAAAAGAAATAAAAACAGACTGGGTAACAAAAAACGCACAAAACTGAGCAACGAAGTGGGCATCACTTCAGATAGATACTTGGCCATTAAGCCGCTTAAAGACAAACTGAACGTCGACAACAACATGAAAGTCGTCGCCTTGGTAATATCAGACATAATTATCACCTCCTATGACATCTATTTTAGAGGCGTGACGTAATGAAAAATAGCGAGTAATATTAACTATAACTGTAAGGAAAACTTACCAATGAAAAAACTCGTTCCGCTTAAATCCGTTTACGCTTTCATTGCTGTTGCTGAGACTGGCAGCATGACCGACGCCGCGCGGGTATTGTACGTCAGTCACTCTGCGGTAAGCCAAGCGATAAAGTCGTTAGAACAACTGGTCAACAAGCCTTTGTTTCAACGAGTCGGCCGTCGTGTTGTTCTTAATGCCGCAGGTAAGCGTTATTACCGCAAAGTTGCTCCCGCACTTGAGCAAGTGATAGAGGCGACCGAAGAGCTTGCCAGAACACCTAACGATCACCGTATCACTCTCAACATGGTGAACTCACTCGCGATGCACTGGTGGATCCCTCGAGTCCCCGAATTCCAAGCATTTGCTCCCTCACTTGATATCCGTATTTCGACATTAACCGGCCCTTTCGATATCGAACAAGAAGGTGTCGATATTGCCCTCGTACATGGCAAGCCAAACGAATGGGAACAATATTACAGCGAAAAGCTCGGCGACGATGATTTGGTTTTAGTCTGCAGCCCTGCTCTATTGAAAAACCAGACCGGATTAAACGTCCAACAACTCGTCAAGCAAAACCCGACCATTGGCGTTTTTAACCTCAGGCGACAACACGACTGGCAGGTGTGGTGTGATCATTACCAAATACCAATGCCGACGTTCCACAGTAACTTGACGTTCGATGTCTCTATTCAAGCAGTTCAAGCTGCGATTCGTTCATTAGGTGTGTTGGTAACACATCGCTTGTTTGTGAAAGATGACATCAGCCATGGGATGCTAGTGGAGCTGGGTGAACCCGTCGCGAACCCACACCAAGATTTCTATTTTGTTTGCCCAAAAAACAAATTAAAACAAGAAAGTGTGCTAAAACTGAGAACATGGTTGAGGCATGAATTCACACGCTCAGAGACAGCACTGAACGATGACATTCGAGAACAAGACCAAACTATCAATCAATAAGCAAGTAACAACTCAGCAAGCTTACAAGAGGCCATTATGATTATTACCACCACTCAATCTGTTGAAGGCAAACGCATTGTCGATTACAAAGGGGTTATCGCCGGAGAAGCCATTCTAGGGGTGAATGTTTTCAAAGATATGTTTTCAGGAATTCGTGATTTTGTGGGTGGACGTTCTGGCACCTACGAAAAGGAACTGGAGAAAGCACGCAACTACGCATTCAAAGAGTTGGAGCAAAAAGCGATTGAAGCGGGTGCCAACGCAGTGGTTGGAGTCGATATTGATTACGAAGTCTTGGGAACAGGTAATGGCATGCTGATGGTCTCTGCTAGCGGCACGGCAGTGGTGGTTGCTTAATCAGTGGCAAACCCATCGCTCAATAGCTCTATCCATCGAATAACGGATTCATTCGCTTAATCGTGTGATTCTCTAAAAATGCCCCTTAGCTAAATCGCTAACTAAGGGGGCGTTATTGTATTCGCTGCCAAACTAGGCTTGAATATCTCTAACTCGCACGATCTTCTGGCTCAGAAATCATGGCATCAAAAGAGGCAATTCGAGCCAAAAACTCTTTTCTATCTTTAGGCATAATTGAGCTTGCCATTGGTAAGTTCGCCTTCATTGCATCGACGGCGCGACCACGAACCAATACCTCAAAGTGCAAGTGCGGGCCAGTAATACGGCCAGTAGCACCCGATAGCGCAATTTTCTGACCTCGTTTAATTTGCTGACCTTTCTTAACTAAGAAGCGGCTCAAGTGAAGATAACGCGTCGTATATACGCTGTTGTGTTCAATCACCAAATATTTACCAGCATACGGGTGGTCACGAAGTGCCACCACACGACCATCACCAGTTGAGTAGATAGGTGAACCAACAGGTGTCGCAAAGTCGGTACCATTGTGCGGTGAGATTCGCCCAGTTACTGGGTGTCTTCGTGTCGGATTAAACGAAGAAGTGATTCTTCGGAATTTTCTGTCGACTGGGTATCTATCAAAGGCTTGCTCTAGACTATTTCCCTCTCTGTCATAAAAAAGACCATCTGGTGCTAGAAAAGCTGAGACTTCTCGGTTTCTTAATTGAATTGAGATACCTTGAATTTCTGTTTTGCCCGTTAAGTGATCATCCGTGTACTGCTCTTTGACCAATACATTGAAGCTGTCCCCTGCTCTCAGCTCACGAGCGAAGTTAACTTTGTCTTTTAGTGTGCGGGTGATATTGGCTATCTGGTTAGTAGTTAACCCCGCTTTGTAGGCTGACGTTGAAAAGCTACCGTGAACACTACCCGCATAGAGTTTTTCTTTCCATTCGCCTGGGATCTCGTGGAATTTATAGGTGAAGCTACCATCATCGTTTCGAGTAAAGGCTGCTTGCTCAACCAAACTCTCGTGATAAATCAGCTCCACAAGCTGTTTTGAGTCACTATCCAAAAGCAACTCTAGATGGTCACCAGGTTTTATTGTGTCGAGTTTCAAAGACTCCAGATCCGCTTCCATCACCTTTTGAACGGTTCCATATGGCAGTTGCCATGACGAAAAGATGTTGCTTAGCGTATCGCCAACTTTCACAAAATAATGGACCTTAACCAAAGAGTTGGGAGTCGCTTGCGAGTCGATGACTTCCTTATCATTAGGTTGAGAACCTTGGTAAGGTGTTATTTTGATAGAGATTTCTGGTGCTGGTTTGGAGTGAAAAGAGAGCAAAGCAGCAAGGGAAAATGCGCTGATCGCAGTAACGATCAGACCAATACGGAGGAACTTCATAAAATACTTAGCGGTTATAACGAGGAACTTAGAAAGTGTTATAACATAACAATTAAATCAAAAAAATAAATGAAATGTAAGAAACCATAGCGCGATAGGTGTGAAAGTATGGTGAGCATGCAAAGCCCACCACCTTAGTTAACACGGATCTTTACCTCATATTACTCTTCACGAAGTACTTCGAAGCGTTCTAAGCCTCGCAGCATCTCAAAGTCCGGCTCTTCAGTTAGCAGCTCTCTCATGGACCCACTGGCTTCAATAGCGCGCTCTAAGTCATCGATAGCTTGACCTTCTGCCCCTAATCGAGCATAGGCGCAAGCACGTTGATACAAGGCATGAGCATTTTGGTCATCGACTTCTAATACACGGTTACAAAGACTCATTGCCCAGTGGTATTCCTGTATATCCATAGCAGCGTCAGCTTTGGCAGTAAGTGCTTCTAAATCTCCAGGACGAACCTTCAGTATTTCATCGTAGATTTCAATTTTTTGCTCTGCCGTTTGTGCGTTCTGTGCTCTCAACCATAGGTTATGAATCTCATTGATAATTTCAATTTCGCGGTTGTTGTCGGAAATGATTCTGGTCTTGCGCTTAAGATCCCGTTCAAGAACATTAAACTTCTTCTCATAGTCTTGAGCGATAGAATTAAGTCGCTTATCAGCCATGTCTTGAGTTGTGTGTTTAAGCTCTTTGATGGATTGCCAACCCACCAGCGCGATAAGAGAGGCCACACCAGCAATAATGTAGAAGAAGTAGGTTACGGTTACATTGGCGTAATTCAGAGACTTGTCTGCCACAGTCAGTTCCCGGTCAGTCATCTGAATGGTCAAGCGTCTTTCAAGATCCTGCTGTTCCATTCGAAGCTGCTTCAACTCATCCAAGATATAGCGTTCCATCAGCGGTCTATCCAAATACTCTTGTTCCGAGTACTTAACCTCTTCGCTTGCAAAACTCATCGTGCTGAACACCGAGATAACTGCAATCAATAAGATTCGAAGCATTATACATTCCTTATATGTTTATCTTTAGACTAACTGTATCTCGTAATAGGCATACAAGCTAGGAAGTCGACAAGTTTGCTATGTCCATATTGGAATTAACACTCTAAAACATCATTGATAATTATAAAACACCTGAAGCAACATCATTAATTTCTAAATTATAAAAATACCGCGTAATACTGTTCTATATAATTAATTCGCGATGCGAATATACCGAGAATTGATTTATTGCATCGAGATGAATCTTATATTAATAACGATCAGAACGAGGTTAATTTGAATAATCCACGATACGATTTAGTAAGCCGTGTACTGCACTGGGTAATGGCTTCTGTAATCATCTATGCAACAATCGCAGGGTATGTGATGCACTATGTCACCAATCATCCAGAGCTGTTTTCTTTTCTGTCAGTGCTCAACATGTCATTGGCGACCGTTGCGACACCATTGCTTGTGGTTCGTTATATCTGGAGCCACTTTCGCTCGTCGCCAAGCATGCCAACCTCTGTGCCTGAAGGGCAAAAATGCGTTGCCAAGCTTGCACACTCTTTGATGTATCTTGTGATGTTTATGGTTTTCAGCACCGGCTACTTAATGCTAAAAGAACCGTACTCTTTATTTTGGTTAGTGAGCGTAAATAATCTAATTACCGACTATGCAATCAACGGCTTCTTTTTCTATTTCCATCGTGCCAGTTGTATTGCCCTAGCCTGTTTAATTGTGCTGCATATCAGTGCCGCACTTAAACATCACTTTGTCTCTAGGAACTATGTATTGAAGATGATGCTCTAGATTCAAAGAATTCAAGACAATTTGCACAAACAACAAAAAAGCCATAGCATGTTCGCTATGGCTTTCTTATTTCAATTTGATTACTTGGTTTGAGTATCAATCATCACTTGCCAGTATTCACATTTAGCCAAGAACTCTTTTAAATAAAGCTCTGGGTTAGCAAGTTTCTCACCGCCTTTAACATCAGCACCAGTCACACGCCAAAAGCCACGAGTGACCAAGTTTCGATGATAAATAAAATCGTTGAGTTCATTAGCCTTCAAAGGAAGTTGTTCACCAAACGTATTTTCGTAGCGGCTCAGAGTCGAGGCTTGTTCACTTGGCTTCTCCCTTAAAAAGGTATCCAAATCCAGACCTAATGACTGTTGCTGCTCTTTTGATAGGGCTTTAGCTAATTTAGAGATCACACTGAACAGAGCCAACTCAACTTTTTGAGACGCTAATAACGATGCACCTAAAAGCGCATGTTCGTTGGAAATATGTTGTTCTGTTGATGAAACGGTTGCTGTTGTCACTGTGTTAACCTCAAATAATCATAACGGGTGTTACTGAACTGGATAGAGTCTTTTCACTAAGCTGAATCTTATTCTTGTTATTAAGAAGAATCTTGCAGCTAAGCAGAGCCTTTCGACTAAGCAGAATCTTTTAGCAGAACACGGTCAGCATCAATAATGGTGAAGCCTGATGCATCTTCGTTCTTTTCGACTTGCACTAAACCTTTAAAACCAATCTGCGACAGCTTCTTCGCAAGTTGATCTGGTGCTGTTTCAAAAACAACATTCATAAAAGGTAAAGACTCAGCATCAACAAAACCATGCTCGTTAAACAGTTCCATTGCTTGAGATAAATGGTCTGAGTCGGTTAATTCGATAATTTCTACAACTTCTTCCAACAACATTTTCGATTCCATATTCGCCAGAAAGTGACTGACACAAGCCGGTTCTTTTTGCTTGCATACATCCCGATGCCCTAAGACACCCCTTTAGTAGTAGGGGTATCATAACATATTAATAATCGTAAAATATGTTTTATTTTCCCTAAGCTACTGGGAATACTAGAAAAGAATAGAAATTGGTGAAACATAAGCAACACCAATTCATAGTATCGATAACGGTAAACCTGATTTGAGGTGATCAGGCAACCGTTACTTGAGAATCGCCCGTTTCTACAATCGATTCTTGTAACAAGCCAGCATAAATACCATTGTGTGCCACCAGCTGTTGATGATTACCTTGCTCAACAATTTCACCCTTTTCCAACACCAAAATCGTATCTGAGTGACGAACGGTACTCAAACGGTGTGCAATCGCAATCACAGTTTTTTCCTTGAAAAGGCGCTGCATTGCTTTTTGAATCAGGTCTTCGGTGATTGAATCTACCGAACTGGTCGCCTCGTCAAGCATCATCAATTGACCACCCTGTGCAACCGCTCTAGCGAACGAGATAAGCTGCGTTTGCCCTACAGACAAGTTGGAGCCGTTCTTTTCCAAGTGGAAGTCATAACCTTGTGGCAATTGTTCAATAAACTTATCGGCATAAACATAGCGCGCCGCCTGTTCAACCTCAGTTCTAGATAGATGCGTTTTGCCCAGCGCGATATTGAATTGAATGGTCTCTTCAAATAAGTGCACGTCTTGCATCATCATTGAGAACAAATGAGCAGAGTCTTCACTTGAGATCTGTGACAGCTCTATTCCATTCAACAAAATGCTGCCTTCATAATCTTGGTAGGTTTTAGAGATCAGACGCAGAATCGTCGACTTGCCCGAACCCGTCGAACCCACAAGGGCAATTTGATGCCCTTTCTCCAATACAAACGAGACATTCTTTAGAACGTAGGGAGAGTCGTCTTTGTAACGGAAGCTCACGTTCTTAAACTCTAGGCTCACAAACTGTTCGAGCTGTTTTTCAACCTTGTTAGATGGCAGCAGGTTGCGCCCTTCCTCTTCAGTCGGCTCAACAAACAGTTCTTCTATATGGTCAAACGCTGCAAATGAACTCTGAATAGAAGCGATCTGCGAAGTAAAGTCACGGATCGGCACAAACACTTTCTCTAAAGTATTGATGAACGCAATCAGCACACCCAAGGTGAGCGCTCCTTCTATCACTTGCTCAGAGCCATACCAGATCATAATCGCGATGGTGATTGAAGTGATGCCGGAGATAAACGAGAACAAAATCGCATCGTATTTATTGATCTTCTTCTGCGCTCTTAAAAACTCATCGGTATAGCCTTGGTAGCGTTGCTCGACTTGCTCTTCCGCTCGGTACATCTGAACGGTTTTCATGCCAAATAAGACTTCTTGTAAAAAGCCAATACCGCGAGCCAACGAAGAACGAGTCACCTTATAGAGTGCACGAAGTCGGTTTCGTACATACACCGTCAAATACATCACTGGTGGCATAATGATCAATACAATCATCGTTAACTGCCAATCAATAAAGAACATCATCACTAACAGAGCAATGGTATTGATGCTGTCTTTAACTAGCCCGACAACCGACTGAACAAACGTCTCGCCGATGGTTTCCAAATCACTGGTTAATCGTGAAAGCGTTACGCCAATCGGTGTGTTATCAAAATAGCTGCGTGGCAGTTTGAGCACGCGAGCAAACAACACTGAGCGCATGTCAGTTATCGTGTATTGCCCGGTTTTACGTAGGTTGTACGAATAGGTGGTATCCACCACATAGCTCGCCACCAGCACGGCAACGAGATAGAAGACGTACTCGAGCAGTCCATCCATATCCCCGTGACTCAGGTGAACATCGATCACTTGAATGATCAGCCAAGGGAACAACAAGCTCGTGATGACAGAAAGAGGAAGCATAGCGATGCCCAGAATCGCAGAGCCTTTGTATTTCTTAGCAAACTTAAAAAAGTGCTTGAGGTACTTGAGATCAACACGTTTTAACATGCTGCTGCCTCCGTTTCATTCTGCTGTAGTTGCCATGTATCGTAATAGTAATCACAGGTTTTCAATAACGTGGCGTGGTCGCCCTTCGCGATCACTTTACCTTCGTTCAACACGATGACTTCATCCATATATTCAAGGGCATTAACGCGGTGTGAAACCACAAGAACCGATTGATTTTCCAAACGTTTAAACAAACCTTCCAAGATCTTACGTTCTGTTTCATAGTCGACAGCCGATAGAACGTTATCCATGATGATCAGGTCGGTGGGTTGCAATAAAGCACGCGCAATACTTAAGCGCTGCTTCTGACCACCTGACAACATGATCCCTTTCTCACCGACTAAGGTTTGATCGCCGTGTTCAAAACGTGTCACATCACTAGCCAACTGGCTGAGCTCTAGCACTTCATCAACCTGACTCTTTGCCAAATCGGTATCTAGGCTACCAAAGCGGATATTGTCTTCGACGGTTGCTGAAAACAGGTAAGGGTCTTGAGTCACGGTTTTCACGTAACGGCGTAAGTCACTGCGTGAGAAGCTAGTGACATCTCTTTCACCAAGGAAAACAGAACCTTGTGGTACATCCAAGTGGTGGTTTAAGCAGTTCACTAATGTCGTTTTACCCGCTCCGATCCCGCCTAACACACCCACTTTCTTACCTGCTGGAATATCAAAGCTGATGTCATCGAGAATCACGCGTTCTTCACCTGAATAGCTGAAGCTGAGGTTGCGAACAGAAAACGTTTTTCCCTTCAGTGATTCAACATCTAGTTCAGTCAGCTTATCTTCATCAAGCTCCGGGACTTTGGCATTAAGAATGGTTTGTGCACTTTGAATACCTACCATGCCACGCTGATAAATGGTCGCGATTCTGCCAAGTTGCATCAATGGCATAGCGAGCAAAACCGAGTAAGTCAGAAAGGCGGTAATCTCACCAAGTGTGAGTTCCTGTCTCATTAACATGTAGCCACCAAGCCCAAGAATGATGATTTTCATCAGGTCATTGGCGTAGTCGAGTACCGGCATAAAGAAGACTTGAATGCGTGTAATTTTAAGGCGGCATTCAAGCAATAGCTGGTTCAGTTTTTCAGTTTCAGCTTTCACCCAAGGTGACATCTGCTGGCTCTTAATGAGATCAATCCCAGACAGGTAACTCATTAGCTGAGCAGACAGATTTTGTAGGCGCTTCATGTGCTCTAAATGCAGTATTTTCATACGCTTGAAGCCCACACGGAAAATCACAAAAGCGATTGAGATAGGAATGATCGAATAAAGCGTTAATTCTGGTGAGATACGCCACATGTAAAGAGGCGTCAACGACAACGCAAGCAAGGCATTGAAGAACTGCAAGAAGCCGACACCAAACAGCAGTCGAATGCCACTAAGGTCATTGTTGATAATCGAGATCAGTCGACCCGAAGCAAAGCGTTCGTGAAAGCTGCTCGGTAAGCGATTCAACTTTTGTAGAAGTGTACTTTTAAGTGCGGCCTCTGTAATTCGCCCCGGATTTAGCGCATAGATACGAGACAGAATTCTCACCACCACCATGGCAACCGACATCCCGACCACAATCCAAACATAGGTTTGAAGCTGTTGGTGGCCAGTTGAAGAGGCATCATCAATCAAATCTATCGCCAATTGGATATAACGAGGGATCTCTACTTGTAACCAGTTGACGAGAAAGATGAACACAATCGCCAATAAGTACGAGGTGCGATTCATGCGTAGGTAATGGGCAATAAACTGTCTTTTATTCATAGTATTCTTTGTTTAGGGCAGGCTCACAGCGAGATTTAACGATATAACCGGGCAGTTAAGCTAGATAGGTTCATCGCTGAGGTAAAGATACATCAAAAACACTTAGTTGACAATATCAACCATATTCAATAATTAGTTTCGGGTATTAAGTTTTAGCATTGCTAGAAACAACTTTGCCGCCAAAAGTGGCGGCAAATAAATAGCTTAGCAGGCTAGTATTGATAACGGCTAAAGCATCTCTTTGGCAATCAAATGCAGCAAAAAGGTTTCACGTTCAATACTCATGCCCTTCTTAGGGCTCTCTGCCATGGTCTTTTCGTTATGAGCGATCGCTTCATGGATATTCATCCACACCGGTTTCATCCCGTTTTTCACTTCATAATCTTCGTAAGCCGTTTCACCAAGCTCACGATCGATCTTGCATAAGTAGCAGTAAGAAATCATGTGTATCATGTCTGCATCGTCTTTGTACCAAGGACGAAACTCTTCAAAAATGCCGAACGGCTTGATGCTATGGATATTCTTCGCGCCAGTCTCTTCTTCGAGTTCACGAACCATACCTGCGATCACATCTTCCCCTTCATCCAAACCACCACCAGGAATGGTGTAGTCGTGATAACGCTCTGTATACAGCATCAGAATGTCTTCACCATCTAACACAATGGCACGGGCAGCGTTGCGCTTATAGACCGTTTTATTGTCTAGATGGTCGATATCAGGATGGATGGTTGTTTTTAGGTGTCTCATGATTCTGACTGCTCTACTGAATTTGGCGGCATCATATCATAATCATCAATAGATTCGAGGTTCACAACCGCTAACCAGAACGGATCGGACGGGGATATTCCTACGGTAACTTGAATCCACTTAGCTTGATCTAACACTCAAAAAGTCGTTAAACATGAAGAAATATCAACCTATTTCAATATCTTGACCAAATTAGGACAACCTTTTCTGAAATCTAAAATATACTAATTTCATAGAGCTTCTCATTTGGTTCTGTAGAACTTAACGCATTCGATTATAGAGTTATCACGTAGGAGATAGACATGAAGAAAATTGGTTTGATGGCTGTATGTGCCGTTGTATTAGGCGGTTGTGCAAACGACTATGCAGAATATAGCGAGGGCCAACGTGTTTCAGTCGCTAACCCAGCAGCGGTTTATTGTGTTCAACAAGACGGTGAATTAGACACGGTTACTGAAAACAATCAGCGTACAACTTACTGTGTATTCGATGACGGCGAGCGCATTGAACAGTGGGAGTACTACCGCAATAACCATGAGCAAGATTCAGAAAACCAAAGTTAATCACTGTAAAAAAACACATGAGCCTTCTGGCACAATGTTATGGGCGATGATTACGTTCGAGCGGTTAAAAATATCGCTGAAGAAGGCACTGAGCTTCTAGCTTACTGTCTGATTGCCTTTGCTAGTTTAAAGACCGTTATTGGCATCACGAGAAAGAAATGATCACCTATCGCCACCAGCGATGTGTGTGATCGGATTCTGGATCTAAATAACGATTCAATAAAGTCAGGTTAGTATCTAGTAGAGCTAGGTATTCCCTGACTTTTTTTATGTCGGCATCCACTGAAGTCTGCTGGATACAGCGGCCCAATACGGGGAGTAAACCGGCCACAATGTCAAAGTGAGATGAACACCCAACGAGTTCCTTTACGGCTATCAGTGCTTCCAAAGACAGTCTTTCTGGCTCCCGCCTCACCAACTCCAAATCTCGCTTAAATACGCCCGCACAAACACCTTCAAGATAAACTCGATAGGTCGTCAGTACATCCATTAACAGAAACAATTGCCCTTGAGCACTTTGATGTGGGTATGGCACCGCAACATGAGCCTCCAACCGGCGATCTATTTGCAGCTCTACTCCAAGTGCGGAACACTTCTCGACGAGAACTTTAAGCAAACCTTGCTCGTCCATGAGCGATTGAATCTCGAATATACGTTGTAAGTGGTAGTCATTAGAAGCGAATGTCACCTGCACACTCTGCCCGCGAGTAAACAGCCCGCTTTTAATCATCTCTGAGGCCAAATTCTGTATGTTCTCGACAGTATTGGTCGAATGCTGCTCGAGTAAAATCGCCCCTAAAGAAAACGGATGTTCTCGCTGATTTTCAAGCTTTCTAAAATATTGGTGCATCGCATCGGCTTCAGACAAGGTCTGCCCTTTTGTTATCCCACCACAAAATGCTACCGCTGTTTGCTGATTCGACTCTTCGACCAAAGGCTCCGCCAGATACTCAACCAAAGCATCAACTCGACTGATTCCTTCATCAGTCAATTTATTCTCATTAAGTCGCTTACCCAGCACAATAAGGAGGTGATTAATGCTCATTTTATGTTCAAGTCTCGTTTTGGGGATTAGATGGAGTGAATTATGTATACAATACTTGTTAACAAAAGTATTTTGAAATTCTTATATGTTGCTCGCAATAATGCTCACTATTGATAGCGACATCTTAGGTAATACAAGAATAAACGTGTCGCTTTACAGCAAACATAGCACGCTCTTGTATTTCATCGCTCTATGCTTGTTAGCACTAGTCGATAAAAGAGCCCTTTCAATCAATGAATACGCTCTATCGCATAACTGTTTCACCCACAGAACAGGTTCACTCAAAGAAGTGCAACTAACCAAATACAAATTTTACACAGAGTTCGTCCATCGAACCGTCTTCACAGGAAGTTACTATGCTGTCTATTTTTGATATCTACAAAATTGGGGTTGGACCATCCAGCTCCCACACAAATGGACCAATGATCGCTGGGTTTAACTTTACCCAAAAAATTGATGCTCAGCTTAAGCAAGTGAAGCGTATTCAAATCGACTTATACGGCTCGTTATCATTGACGGGTATTGGTCACCACACAGACAGAGCGACCTTGTTAGGTTTGCTAGGTAACCGCCCCGACACCATTAAAATCACCAGTGCTAACCAAGCAATGCGTAAGGCGATTGAAGATAAATCTCTATTGGTTAGCGGTAACCATGAAATTTATTTCGATGTAGAAAGCGATCTGCTCTTCCACAAAACTAACCTTCCGTTGCATGAAAATGGCATGACTATCTCTGCCTTTGACGAAAGCGGCAGCCTTCTGGATATGGAAACCTACTACTCGATTGGTGGTGGCTTTATCGCAACCGCTGATGAGCTACAAAACGGCAAACAGGAAGCAGAAACACAAGTTGAGTTCCCTTTCTCTTCCGCTGATCAGTTACTTGAACTATCCGAACAACAAGGACTGAGCCTTGGTGGCTTAATTCTGCGTAACGAAGTGTCTTTCCAAGGTATGGATGTGATTGACCAGAAAGCCGACCAAATTTGGAAGGTGATGTCTCTGTGTATGCAGCGTGGCTTTGACACGGAAGGCATCCTTGATGGCGGCCTAGAAGTCACTCGTCGAGCACCTGCTCTGCTTAAAAAGCTTGAAGCGAATGCCTCGATTGAAAACGATCCAATGGAGATCATGGATTGGATTAACCTATTTGCCTTTGCCGTGAGTGAAGAGAATGCAGCGGGCGGTCAGGTCGTGACATCACCTACCAACGGTGCAGCTGGGGTTATTCCTGCGGTATTGATGTACTACCATCGTTTCATCAAGGAGCTAGACACCAAGCAGCTTAAAGACTTCTTGGCAGTCTCTGGCGCAATCGGCATCTTATACAAAACCAACGCTTCGATTTCTGGCGCAGAGGTAGGTTGTCAGGGTGAAGTCGGCGTTTCTTCATCAATGGCCGCAGCAGGCCTAACTGCCCTACGTGGTGGTAGCAACGAACAGATTTGTATTGCAGCTGAGATCGCGATGGAACACTCACTGGGCATGACATGCGATCCGATCGGTGGCCTTGTTCAGGTGCCATGTATCGAACGTAACGCAATGGGTGCAATGAAAGCCATCAATGCATCGCGCATGGCGTTGAAACGTACCAGCAAGTGTCTTATCTCGTTAGACAAGGTTATCGAGACCATGTATCAAACAGGTAAAGACATGAACAAGAAGTACCGTGAAACTTCTCTAGGCGGCCTAGCCGTGATCCACATGGCACCACCTTGTGAATAAAAGACAGGAACACGAGTGGAGAAAGCCTCTATAGAGACAGCATTCTTGTAAACTTAGTTTTCAATATCTCAACAAAGCCAGCCACCAAGCTGGCTTTTTTATTGGCTAAAGCCCAACAGCTAATTGAATGTGATACTCACTCAAAATAACTTACAGAATGACTACCTCTAACTTTCCCTTTATTAGTTCATTACTTAGCCACAAATGATGATGGCTAAATTTCATACCGCCATGCATCCACTTGCAAAATCTAACGTTGCAAATCTCATTCATGAGAAATATGAATGCACTCATAAGAAAAGATATATCGAGTATAGTTCTGTTTGGGACAGATGTTTCAGTTTATGTATTACTACTAATGATAGTATAATCGGGTAATTACACTACATATTAATACAAACGTGAGAATAAAATAATGTGGAATAGATTAAACAAATCAATGATGTTCTGCCAAATGATGTTCGGACTTTCGTTCTATGGCGTCATGGTGATCTTGACTCGTTTCTTCCTTGAAGATCTGAACTACAATGAAGCCGACACCATGATGGTTGTTGGTGCTTTCTCTGCAATCGGACCGCTATTTGCTATTGCAGGTGGCTTTATCGCCGACAAGTTTTTAGGCGCTTACCGATCTTTAACCATTGCCTTCCTAGGGTTCGCAAGTGGTTACGTTCTACTGGTACTTGGTGCAGCAGCAACCAATGTTCCGATGGCATTATGTGGTATTGCGTTAGCAAGTTATGCACGTGGTTTGATGTCCCCTTCTTACCCAAGTCTTTACAAACGCACGTTCAAAACTCAAGAAGATTTTGAGAACTGCTACCCAATCAACTACTCAGTAAACAATATTGGTGCTCTGTTAGGCCAATACCTGTTCCCAATGCTAGTACTTGTTGTTGGTTTCCACGGTGGTTTCCTTCTTTCAGCGGTGCTAGCCGGTGCTGCGCTTCTGATGATGATCTTTGTTCGTAAAGGCCTTGTTGAAGCAAGTGCTGAAATCGACCAAAAACCAGTAAGCACTAAAAACTGGGCAGCGTTCCTTGGTCTTTCTGCAGCAATGATCGGCTTGGTATTCTTCATGTTCTCTAACATGGATATTGGCCAAAACATCGTGTACGCAATCGGTGGTGCAGCGATCATCTACTTTGTCTCTTTGATGATGAAATCGAAGAAATCAGACATGCTAAAAATGGGGACTATCTTAATCATCACATTCCTGACGACATGTTTCTTCGTGTACTACGGTCAGATGATGACTTCGATGACAATGGTAGCGATCAATACAATGCGTGGCGATCTATTTGGTTTCATCCCTGTCGCACCTGAAGCTTCAATGGCAATGAACCCACTATGGTGTATGGTTGCTGGCCCTATCATCGCGGGTATCTTCTCTAACCTAGAAAAGAAAAACATTAACTTCTCAACTGCAACCAAAGTCGGTTTCTCTTTCATCCTTACGGCTATCGCTTTCGGTATCCTTACGATGGCAGTAACGACAGTTGGTGACGATATTCTGATCCGCCCAGAAGTCTTCCTAGCGATTCACTTCTTCCTAGCATTCGGTGAAGTGATTGTAGGTTCAATGGTTGTAGCCTTCATCCTGTCTGTTGCACCTAAGCACATTGAAAACTTCTCAGTAAGCTTGTTCTCTGTTGCTATCGCACTATCAGGCATTGTTGGCGCGGTATTCTCAACGTCTATTGCACTAGAGAAAGGTCAAGAGATCACACAAGAGATCGTGCAAACGGTTTACGGTGATTACTTCCAAATGCTGACTGTTCTTGCCGTCGTGATGGTAGGTATCGCAATGGCAGCATCGTTCATTATTCGTAAGATGCTAGAAGCTGCGAAAGCCGCTGAAGAAACGATTGAACTAGAGCAAGCAAACAGCTAATTCTGTTCGCTGAGTCAAACCAATCCTAAGAGCCCTTTAGTTTTCTAAAGGGCTCTTTTTTGTAGGATCCGTTTCTCAATAGGATCTGTCGTATAAGTTAGGTAGTACATGTGTAAATAAAAGTAAATGATAACTATTAGTATTGAGTGTTTTTTAGTTCAGGATTATGATGTGGAAATCCAAATCTAAGAGAGCCTTATATGAGCAAGCCTAGCCCTATCACATTAACCGTTACTCAAACCTCAACAATTACTCCAAACATGCAGCGCATAACGCTTAGCGGTGAGGGATTAAGTAAATACCCAACAGAATGTGCCGGCGGCTACATCAAGCTTTTATTCTCGCCACTTGGCACGACTGATTTAAGCCAGCTAAACGAAGGTGAGCGCCCAACCATGCGTACCTACACCATTCGTCAGTACAATCCTGTAGAGCAATGGATTGAAGTCGATTTCGTTCGTCACATCACTAAAGATTTGCGGTGTGGCTTTGCTGCAAGGTGGGCAATGAACGCGAAAGTGGGTGACACTATTTCAGTGGCTGGTCCTGGTTTAATTCAGGGGCTTAACCTAGAGTCAGACTGGTTCTTCTTAGTTGCAGACATGACGTCCCTACCTGCGCTTTCTGCAAAAGTAAAAACGCTCCCAGAAACAGCAACTGGTCACGCTATCATTCAGATCAACTCAGCAGCAGATAAGCAGGTACTTGAGACTCCTCAAGGTATCAAAGTAACCTGGTTGATTGAAGATGAAACCTCAGAGTCACTTTCACAAACCGTGCGCAACACAGAATGGTTAGAAGGTCAGGTTTCAATATGGACAGCGTGTGAATTTGAAAGCATGCGTGAGCTAAGACAATACTTCCGCAACGAAAAAGAAGTCGCGAAAGAGAACATCTACATCAGCAGCTACTGGAAACGTGGTGTCACTGAAGATGGCCACAAAGTGTTGAAACAGCAAGATGCTCAAGATTTAGCGGGGTAAGTCTTTTACTACCTACAGCTTCTTACTAGATAAAGAGAAAACGCCCTTAACGAAGTTTGTATCGCTAAGGGCGTTTTTGATTTAGCTTAATATAGATGCCTCTGCACAAATATCCAATCGTTCCGGCGAGCTTTTAAGTCAGTGAGATAACTAAACCAGCAATAATAAAAACGACGCCTACACCGCGAGTGGCGTACCACTTTTCCTTTAAAAAGTAGATCCCCATCACTACGCCGAAGATGATGCTTACTTGCCTAAGAGCGACAACCAAGCTGACGTTCTCAGTCATGGTCATCGCAAACAGCACCAAGCCATAAGTCGAAGCCATCATGATACCGGCCACTGTGGCTTTCTTACGTAGTATCCACGCATTAGTAAACTCGATTCTTTGGTTGGTTACGAATAACCAAACACTCAGCGGAATCACAATCGCCCAAAACTGAATGCCTAGGTAGAAAATCGCGGTGTGCTTGTTAGTTATAACTGGTGTGCTCAAAGGATCGAGTAACAGGAGCGCTTCTTTATCTATAATGGAGTAGCCCGTGGTACCAATGGCGGCGATTAATGCCCACAGCACACCGAGGTTCAGGTAGGCCTTGAACCTCAGCTCAGAGAATTGTTTCAGTGGAACGAACAAACAGCCTAATGTGATCAGTGCAAAACCCATCCACTGATTCGCCGACAATTCATAGCCGATCAACACCGTGCCTAACCCCACCATCAACACCGGAAGTGCTCGTGCCATCGGATAGATCACACCAATATCAGCTTGTTTATAGGCAGCGCCTAACCCAATCAAATAGACGATTTGACAGATCCCACTCAAGAAAACCAACTGCCAGAATGGAAGTGATATATTTGACAGGCCAACACTGTAGGCATACCAAACCAGATAGGGAGTCAATATCGCTGCGGCGGCAAAGCCAGAGGCTAGGAAGAAAGACGAACCCGATCCTTGATTAGATTTACCTAGAACGTTCCAACCCGCGTGAAGCAAAGCCGAAATGATCACGATTACAATCGCAGAGAATTCCATTTCATTCCTAAATTATTGATGAATTAGCACAACGGCTGACAACAGGTGATAAAAAAGGCCTCCGAATAAGAGACCTTTGAGCGTTTCAATTGGGCAATCCTGCATAATTGCAGATATGCCAACGTTATAACGTATGACTAGCGCTCTAGCTGTGCGATCGACTCGATGCTGATCGCGTCATGACGCCAATATTCAATATCGCAATCAATCAAATCACCGTCTTGATTGTAATTAACACGCTCGACAACCATAGCCGGAGAACCAGAAGTCGCACGCAGAGCTTGCGCGGTTTCGCCAAGCAAAGACGTTGTGCTCACTCGGTAGCGAATCTTCTGATACACCACACCAAAGTGTTCTCGGTAGATGTCCGTCAACGACTTAGACAAGTCGTAGTCAAGCAAGTTAGGGAACAACTCTGGTCGAATGTAGTTGGTCACATACACAACGGGCCTGTCTTCAAGATAACGAACTCTGTCTACTCGATAAACGTCCGAAAAAGGTTGCAGATCAAGAAGCCTAGTTGCTTCCTTGGTCGCTAAAATACCTTTCGCCGCCACCAACTCTGTTTTCGGCTGTCGATTCTGCGATAGAGCCATATTGGTGAAGTTCAGCGTTTGTGTTGGATCGTAACGAAGCGGCTCGGGAGAGATAAACCAACCACGTCGGTCTTCTCGATAAATGCGCCCTTCCGCTTCAAGTGAAGACAAGGCTTCGCGTAAGGTAACTCGAGTTGTATCAAACGATTCAGCCAGCTTACGTTCCGCAGGCAGCTTCTGTCGTGGTGTTAACATCCTCGACTCTATCTGCTCTACGATGACATCTTTGATTTTTACGTACTGCACTTCATTTCCTTTCATTCTTGTTCTTGTCGTCAGCCACTCCTTGGCCAACTGCAATATAAGTGGTTCGCTAGCGTTTACGCCAAGCTTGGGTGCGCTTATCGAATAACTTGTTGATTAGCATATGAATCAACTTCGCACTCGCTGCAGATATCATGATCATCACCGCCATCGCTGCTGCTGCACCGGTTTGACCTGCATCGTCCATATTCAGTACTGATACTGACGCTGGAATCGTATTGGTAGAATACAAGAATACTACCGCAGATGTCGTGGTAAGTGCATTAATAAACAGGTATGTCGCAATATCTAAAATCGCCGGCAGACAAACAGGTACCGTCACCTTAAAGAACAGCTTGTATTGCGGTAAGTTTACCGAAGCCGCTGTTGCTTCAATTTCGGAAGGCAGTTGTTTCAATGCCGTTAACGCCGTCATGTGCCCTACCGTGTAGTAGTGAACCACAGTATTAATCACCAAGAACGCCATCGTGCCATACAAGAAGTTAAGTGGGTTACTCAAATCATTGAAGTAGAAGATATAACCCAAACCCAGCACCATACCCGGAACGGCCATCGGAACAACGCTGAGCATTTGCATCGCTTGACGAACAGGATCGAAGGCGCGACCTTTCTCAATGCAGTATGCACCTAAGAAAATCAGAACAGTACCAATAACCGCAGTCCAAGCACCAAGCGTTAAGGAGTTGAAGAATGGCGCCCAACCATAAGTACTCATTTCTGCGAAGTTGTAGTTGTTTAGCGTCAGCGCTTTGTTCCAAGGCCAGAAGGTGACCATCGAACCGTATATCGCCATGCCCAACACAATAACCACAGCAGCAGAGATGATGGTGCAATAAAGGAAACATAAGCCATCACGTAGTGAACTAGGTTCAGGTTGGTACGCGACAGAACGAGTATCAAACAAGCTCTTTTGTTTCTTTTGAACCCAGCGGTCAACGGTAAACGCAAGCAACGCAGGTAATAGCAGCAAGATACTGGTTACTGCACCCATAGAGAAGTTCTGTTGACCAACCACCTGCTTAAAGATGTCAGTCGATAACACGTTGTAGCTACCACCTATCACCTTTGGCACACCAAAGTCACAAACCACCAGCGTAAACACAACGATCAGGGTACTGATCAAGCCGTATTTTGCCGCAGGTAACGTCACCATAAAGAAAGTTTTTAACGATGAAGTATTGAGTGCACGTGCTGCCTCATAAAGGCGAGCGTCAGAGGTTCTTAATGAGGTGGTCAGAATCATCAAGGCGTGTGGAAACGTCCAAAATATCAAGCCCAGTGAGATACCAATCAAACCATAAACCGAGTTGCCCCCCAAGACTTCTTTAGCGATACCTTGGTTACCAAATAAGAAGATAAGACTGATTGCAGGAAGCAGTGACGGAGCAAGAATAGGCGCAGAACCCAGTACTTGAAAAAGCCCCTTAAAAGGCATGCATGAACGAGTTAGCGCATAGGCATAACCAAACGCCAAGACACCCACGACTACGGTCACTAGCAATCCAAGCGTGAAGGTATTGCCTACCGACTGCCACAGGCTTTGAGACGCAAAATACGTAGCGAAATTCTGTAAACCTACAAATTCACCGTCTGCGTTCTGAACACTCTTTTTCAACATTGCCCACAGTGGCATCAGGATAAACAACGTCATGACCACAGACAAAAAGGCCAACAGCCCAAATAGAATTACGTTGTCTTTGCTTAACCGAGCCAGAAAAGGTTGTACTCGTCGTTGAATTAGCAGCTTAGATTGCATCATTTGAGTCGATTCCATGATTGATTACGCCGCCTCGTCTTTCATCACTTGCAGGCTTTTCGATGAGTAAGCTCTAAGGCCTTCTTGATCAAACGCCACGTAACGAATATCACTGCGACGCAGCTTCAATCGGTTGAACTCTTTGACGGGTACATCAACGATGATCTCTTTCGCCGTTGAGTCATGTTGCAATTGACACTCAACACGATAAAACGCCCCTAAGAATTCGCTTGATACGATTCTCACTGGCAAGGATTCACTAAAACGATCAACAAACTGGATTTGCTCTGGACGAACGGCAATATCAAAAACATCACCCAGATTTGGCGTGAGATTATCTAAGCCAGGTAACGGCAGCATTGACTCAGCAATACGCATCTTGCCTTGAGCCGCAACAGAAGCTTGAATAAAGTTCATGCTACCAACAAACTCAGCCACAAAACGACTGACAGGTTTTTGGTAGATCTCTTGAGGAGCACCGACCTGCTCGATAACACCATGATTCATCACGACAATACGGTCTGCCATCGTTAACGCTTCATCTTGGTCGTGCGTCACCATAATAGTGGTGATACCCAATTTGCGTTGCAGTTGGCAGATCTCATCACGTAGGTGTGTTCTTACCTTCGCATCCAACGCAGAAAGCGGTTCATCGAGTAGCAACAAGCCTGGAGACAAGGCTAATGCGCGAGCCAGAGCAACACGCTGCTGCTGTCCACCAGATAGCTGATTTGGAAATTTCTGACCAGACGTTGGTAAACCAATGGTCTCTAACCAAGACTCAACCGTCTCAAGGGCTTCTTTGGTCGACATGCCTTGGTTTTTCAGACCAATCGCAATGTTTTCTTCCACAGTGAGGTTTGGAAACAAAGCGTAAGATTGGAACACGATGCCAAAGTCGCGCTTTTCTGGTGGCAAGAAGGTCGTATCATTACCGTTCTGCTCAATAGAACCTGACGTTGGTAAGTCTAGGCCTGCAATCGCACGTAATAAGGTGGTTTTTCCACAGCCAGATGGGCCAAGGAAGCAGACGAACTCGCCTTTATCTATCGATAGGGAGATGTCTTTTAACGCTGTAAATTGGCCAAATTGCTTTACAACGTTTTCAATATTCAAATAAGTTTGGTTGCTCATACTACAGCACTCTCTATATGGTATATACCAAATTTAAACTGAGAATATTGCAGTTGAGTGACAAATTTATAGAAGCTAAATGACAGTTATATTGCAGATATAATAAGCATTAAAAATTGCTATTTGTTCAACATTGAAAGTTAGTTCAACGTTGAAAGCCCTCAGTGACTTGCCCATAAATCACTGAGAGCCTCAATGTAAACTTCTAATTTAAACGCTAGATTAATCTATGATTCAACCTTGTCGGCTTTGCCCGCCGCACCTGCGAGTTTGGATAACTGTTTATCTAGCCACAATGGCGTGCTACCCGAATCTTCCGCGTTCTCTTTTCTTCGTACCGCATCACGCACTATCATCGCACCTACCCAACGGAATGGCTCTGGCGGGAAGTGTCCTAATGGGCCTTTGGTTAAACCGCTTCGTGTCCAAGCATTGTCGATATCGAGTACCATTGCTGACAAAATTTTTCCGCCCATACGGGTTTGAGCAACGCCATTGCCTGAATAACCAAGCCCATAATAGATGTTGCCTTGGCCTTTTAGATTACCGAAAAATGGCAGACCGGTGACCGAACGATCTGAGCCTCCTGACCAGTTGTAATCGAATTCACTTTGTTCCAATTTAGGGAACAGTTTTTGAAACGATTGATTGAGAATCGGCAGGTAGTTGGTCGTTTGGTTAAACATGCTTTCAACTTGATTGGCAAACGAGAACTTATTACCGCCTTTGCCCAACATGAGTCGTCCGTCCTGGGTATCTCGGTAATAGTGGACAAAGATACGCGAATCCACCACCGCTGCCCCTTTCTCTGGACCAAACTGCTTGAGCTTTTCAGGAATAGGCTTGGTCACCACCATATCTGAAGAAACAACCACTATGCTGCGTTTGAACTCTTTAAAGTGATCGAGCATCCACGCATTGAGTGCTAAGATCACTTTGTCTGCAAACACAGCTCCGCCCTTAGTCTGGATACGAGCTGGGGAGCCGTAATCAAGAGAAGCCATCTCTGTGTTTTCGTGAATTTCGACACCCAATTCGATCGCAACGCGGCGTAAGCCTCTCGCCAATAACGCTGGCTGCACACTACCCGCAGCTTCTGAGTAGTAACCCTCAATGTGGCGTTCAGATCCCGCTTTATCAGCCAAAGAGTTATCACACTTCTTCCAACTATTTATACCTTGCTTGACCAACTCATTCACAACAGGTTCCATTCCCCCCTTTTGCGCTTCATTGGTCGCCGTGTAGTAAGTACCGCTTCGATAAAGATGCGCGTCAATCTTGTGTTCGTTACAGAAGGCTTCGATCTCGTATATAACCTTTTCCGATTCCTTAACCAGCCATTTGGCTTGCTCTTTTCCATAGAGCTTTTTCAAGGTTGGATATTTGGTTGACCAAGTCAGCATGCAACCGCCGTTCGCACTAGAAGCACCGCTACCACATAGGCCTTTTTCAATCACGACAACATGCTTTTCTGGTTGCTGTTGTTTGGTTAAAATCGCCGTCCATAAACCCGTATAGCCACCGCCAACAATGGCGATATCACAGTTGACGTCTTTTTGGAGCGGCTTAGCCGAATCTAGCCCCGCATGGATGTTGCCAAACTCTTGTTCCAACGCTTGCTTGAACCAATATGAGTAGTGCTTTGTCATTTGTTGTACCTTACTTAAAACCTAAAGGCGTAAAACTAAAAAAGGAAGACCGAAGCCTTCCTTTACTGATTTCTAACTTCTAATGAACTAAACAGTTAAATAGCTAAATAGTTAATTAACTGAGTAGCTCGATAGATTAAGATTTTGGCTCTGATTTAGCGTCAAACTTCTCAGACCATGTTTTCAATACGTCTGCACGCTCGCTGCCCATACGTGCAAAGTCCATTTTTGCCATGTTCTTTTCGACGTTAGGGAAGTTTTCAATTGTTGCCGTCACATCTTGGTGACCAACAACTGGGTACATTTCGATGTAAAGCTCGTTTGCTGCTTTAGAGATAGACCAATCAACCACGCGTTGCGCAGCATCAGACGGCTTCACAAGACCTACCGCTTCAGATTCCCAGCCGATACCTTCAGGCGTAATCACAGAAAGTGGTGCACCTTGAGTTTTCAGCTTAGCGCCGCGGCTCGCCATAGAAATACCGATAGCGACTTCACCCATACCCGCTTGAACACATGGCTTAGAACCAGAGTGCGTGTAGTGAGCGATGTTTTGGTCTAGCTTCTGCATGTAGTTCCAACCTTGGTCTTCACCCATGTTTTGTAGCCAAGCAGACACTTGCATATAACCCGTACCAGAAGACGCTGGGTTTGGCATCGCAATGTGGCCTTTGTAGATAGGCTTGGTTAGGTCATCCCAAGATTTAGGTGCTGGTAGGTTAAGTTGTTTCGCTACCGCTTCGTTGAAACAAACCGCATTGAAGAATGCATCGTTGCCATACCAAGCTTGAGTAGATTGCGGATCGTTGAGGTTTGAGCGCAGCGCTTCTACACCTTGAGGAGTGTAAGGCTTAAGAATGCCCTCCTCCTTAAGTAGAGCCATTGAAGAACCCGCAAGGCCCCACACCACTTCTGCACGAGGGTTGTTTTTCTCAGCCAATAATTTTGCCGTCATGATTCCTGTTGAATCACGAACCCATTTGATGTTGATGTCTGGGTTTTCGCTTTCAAAAGCATTTTTGTACTTCGCTAAGATGTCAGTTTCAAAAGCGGTATAAACCGTCACTTCCTGTGCCGCATAAGCGTTACCAGCTAATAGTGTGACTAATGCTGCAAGTGATCCTTTCATAAAACGGTTTTTCATCATTTTCTCCAGTCAGGCCCAACTCTAGAGTGAGAAGTTGCCAAAATTAAAAATTGCCAAAGTTAAAGTTGTTAAAGCTAGAAGCCCTATCGAGAGGCACCTATATTCAAAAATTCATTCCAGTTGTTGGCACACACCCCTCACACTGGTATGTACCAGATTTCGATTATTAAGCTAACTGGCTTTTGTGACGATTAAATGAACGAAAAATGGCAATTTAGAGATCGAAAACTTTCTCAAGACAAGTGACCATTTTTAATATGAAGCTTTTGTGAAAATGATGTTTGGGCTATTTACGACCGTTTAAATTGGTTGTTAAAGTAACTCTAAATATTGGTATAGTCCAAAATTAAAATCACGAGAGTTGAACATGAGAAACGAATACTTACTGCTGACACCGGGCCCTTTATCTACTTCTGAAACCGTTCGCCAAGCGATGTTAAAAGATTGGTGTACTTGGGATGATGAATACAACAAAGACGTTGTTGAAGTGATTCGTAGCAAGCTAGTGACTTTAGCGACTAAGCAAGCGGGATATACAAGCGTATTAATGCAAGGTAGCGGCACCGCTTCGGTAGAAGCAACAATCGGTAGCGTTATCTCTAACAACGGTAAGCTTCTTGTTGTTGATAACGGTGCGTACGGCGCTCGTATTGCTCAAATCGCAGAATACTTAAACATTCCATGCCATGTCGTTTCCCCAGGTGAAACATCACAGCCTGACTTGAACGAAATGGAAACGGCATTGGCCATGGATTCAGACATTACTCACGTTGCGATTGTGCATTGTGAAACCACGACAGGCATGCTGAATCCAATTGAAGACATTACCAAATTGGCAAAACAGCACAACAAAACCGTCATTCTCGATGCAATGTCGAGCTTTGGTGGCATCCCTATGGATATCGCTGACTTAGGTATCGATTACATGATCAGCTCTGCAAACAAGTGCGTCCAAGGTGTACCGGGCTTCGGCTTTGTTATTGCTAAGCAATCGGAACTGGCAAAGTGCAAAGGCCAAGCTCGTTCATTAAGCCTTGATCTGTTTGACCAGTGGCACTGCATGGAAAGCAACCATGGTAAATGGCGCTTCACCTCTCCGACTCATACAGTGCGCGCTTTCTACCAAGCTCTACTTGAATTGGAACAAGAAGGCGGCATCGAAGCTCGTCATAGTCGCTACCAAACCAACCAAACCACATTGGTTGCAGGTATGCGTTCCCTTGGCTTTGAACCACTGCTTAATGATGACCTTCATTCACCTATCATTACTTCTTTCTATTCTCCAACTCATAGCGATTACCAATTCAAGGAATTCTATGACCGTTTGAAAGAGCAAGGGTTTGTGATTTACCCGGGTAAGGTTTCAAACGCAGACTGCTTCCGAATCGGTAACATTGGTGAAGTGTATCCGTCAGACATTGAAGCTCTCATTAGCGCAGTGAAAAACGCTATGTACTGGGACATCAAATAATGACGACGACCAATCCAGAGCCAGTTCTAAAGGCCACACACTTTCGAAGCGAAGGCGATGTGAACACCACGCCAGCACGCGAAAAATGGAACGAGTCGCTAAACGATGATGCGACTCAAGTAATGTTAAAGCGTGATGCTGACGTGTTTCTTCATCAAGCCATGTCAACGCCTTGCCTAGACACACTTGAAGCAGCCGAAGGCATTTACATTCAAGATGCGACTGGCAAAAAGTACATGGACTTTCATGGCAATAATGTCCATCAACTAGGTTATGGTCACCCTCACATCATTCATAAAGTGACTCAGCAAATGGCGTCATTGCCGTTTTCACCACGTCGCTTTACCAATGAAACAGCCGTTCAATGCGCTGAAAAGCTGACACAGATCTGCGGTGGTGAGTTGAACCGCGTGTTGTTTGCTCCTGGTGGCACATCAGTGATCGGCATGGCGCTCAAACTAGCTCGACATGTCACCAACAATTTCAAAGTAGTGTCATTGTGGGATTCATTCCATGGCGCGTCACTCGATGCAATTTCAGTGGGGGGCGAAGCTTGTTTCCGCGAAGACATGGGCCCGTTAATGGCTGGCGTAGAACGCATTCCACCAGCCGTCTCTTATCGTGGCGCTTTCCCGTTTAACGAGAATAGCGCAGTCAATGCAAACGAAACTGCATGCGACGTTCACTATGCCGACTATTTAGAGTATGTGATTGAAAAAGAAGGTGGCATTGGAGCCTTCATTGCCGAAGCAGTGCGTAACACAGACGTTCAGGTTCCAAGCAAAGCTTACTGGAAGCGCATCCGTGAGATCTGCGATAAGCATAACGTCATGTTGATCATCGACGACATTCCAAACGGTATGGGTCGTAGTGGCGAATGGTTCACTCACCAGGCCTTTGATATCGAACCTGACATTCTTTGTATCGGTAAAGGTTTTGGCGGGGGCTTGGTTCCAATTGCAGCCATGGTCACTAAAGACAAATACAACACGGCAGCGCAAGTATCACTTGGTCACTACACCCACGAGAAAAGTCCTATTGGCTGCGCAGCGGCACTGGCTACGATGGAAGTGATTGAGCAAGAAAATCTACTTGAAAAAGTACAAGCGGACAGCGCATTCGTGCGTGAACAACTGCTTCAAATGAAAGAGAAATACCCAGTCATTGGTGACGTTCGCGGCATCGGTCTGCTTTGGGGAGTGGAATTGGTCACTGACCATATCACCAAAAACCGAGCGTTCGATGAAGCAGAAGCAGTACTTTACCAATGTCTGAACGATGGCCTGAGCTTTAAGGTTTCACAAGGTAACGTGATTCAATTGAGCCCACCATTGATCATCAGCCGTAGCGAGCTAGAAGTCGCTCTGTCTGTATTCGAAAAAGCGATAGCCAAAGTCTGCAAAGATTTTGAATACCTTTAATTCTCGAAATCAACATTTAAACCAATAACCTTAAACAACCATTTGTTTCCCAGAACTTTGAACTGGGAGTAACACAAAAATAGGACACTATTATGAACACGACATCACCTATCCAAGCGGTTATCTTTGACTGGGCTGGCACTATCGTTGATTTTGGATCGTTTGCTCCAACCAGCATTTTCGTTGAAGCATTCAGACAAGGTTTCGACTTTGATATCGACTTAGCAGAAGCGCGTGAACCTATGGGGATCGGCAAATGGGACCACATCCAAGCGGTGGGTCGAATTCCTGCTGTTGACGCTCGTTGGAAGGCTCAGTTCGGACGCTCGATGACCAGTGAAGACGTTGACGCGATCTACGCGGCATTCATGCCTCTTCAAAAAGCGAAAGTAGCCGATCACGCAGCACCTATTTTGAATGCGATAGAAGTGGTCAATAACCTAAAAGAGAAGAACGTGAAGATCGGATCTTGTTCAGGTTACCCACGTGAAGTGATGGATGTTTTAATTCCTGCTGCTGCAGATTACGGTTACCGACCAGATAACGTGGTAGCGACCGATGACTTACCTCAAGGTGGTCGCCCTGCTCCATTTATGGCACTGAAAAACGTAATCGACCTAGGTGTAACTAGCGTTGCTGCGTGTGTAAAAGTAGACGACGCAGCACCGGGGATCGATGAAGGTCACAACGCAGGGATGTGGACAGTTGGACTTGTATTATCGGGGAACGAAGCAGGCTTAACGTATCAAGAATATTTAGATGCAGACGAGACAACACTTGCAGCTGCACGTGAAAAAGCAAGCGTTAAGCTAAACAAATCAAATCCGCACTACCTGATCGATACCATTGCAGACCTACCAGGCGTCATTGCAGATATTGAACAGCGTTTACTGGCAGGAGAGCGCCCATAAGCAAAAGCGAGATGTTCACGTGATATAAAGTACGTGAAAAACATCTCTAATCGCTTTAATTCAAACCCCTACCCAATCATGTATTCATTCGAGTTATACATATTGGGTGGGGATTTTTGCTTTATAAGCATGATAAAGCGCAAGTTTTTTACTTATTACCCGTAGGGCCACTGGTAAATAGACGAGGTTAGGCTATAGCTTAGATATAAGCATTCCAACAAATGATAAAATCAACAATTAAAACATCTTAAATATATAATATTTAACAATTTCATTGACTCTAATACGCAATCAGATTAACAATATAAGTAGCAAGAAAGAAATAGGTTCACCTGAACCAACACCTTGATTTACTTATTATAAGCAGTGTCGTAACCCAATAAGTGATCGTTTTACTGGTAAGTTCAGATAACAATAATAGCTAATCCAAGGATAAGATTATGAAAAGACTGTCAAAAATCATGTGTGCTGTTGTTGCCGCTTCAGGCCTAGCAGCAGCGCCTTCTATTGCTGCAACCACTTATGTAGGTGCAAAAGTGGGTATGGGCTGGCTAGACAGCGCATGTGTAGCCGGTGCTAAATGTGATGATGATGCAATTGGTGCAGGCATCTACTCTGGTTACAATTTTAATGACAAATTTGGTATTGAGCTAAGCTCAGACTTCCTTGGCGACTACAAGACAAGCTTTTCAAAAAACGGTACAACAGCTGCGTTCAGCGACCCACTAATCGCAATCTCGCTAACTCCAATGTACCGTCTAGCAGTACAACAAGAGTTTGATGTATTCTTCAAAGCGGGCCCGGCATACATTTCACACGGTGGCGAAGATGACGTTGTTCTTTCTGCTGGCATCGGTCTAGAGAAGCAGCTTTCTTCTGATTGGGCATTGCGTGTTGAATACCAATATTTTGATGACTTCGACGACAACTACGTTCAAGATCTGAACTCGAACCTACTATCAGTTGGTGTTAGCTACAACTTCGGTACTGGCAACACAACAGCATCAGCGGCGGCTGCAACAGCTTCTGCAGTAGCAGTGACTCAAGCGCCATCTGAGCCAATCACAGAGCCTGCAGTTGTTGTTGAAGAGAAAACGACTGTCGTTGTAACTAAAGCGCAAACAGAGAGCTACTCTCAAGAAATGTTCGCGACTAACAGTACTGAACTGTCTACAGATGGCAAAATTGCATTAATGCCATTAGTTGAAGTACTTAAAGCTCACCCTCAATCAACAGTTGATGTTGTTGGTCACACAGACTCAACAGGCGCAGCTGAATACAACATGATGATCTCTAAGAAGCGTGCAGCAGCTGTAGCGGCATACATCGAAGAGCAAGGCATTGAAGCAGACCGAATTACAGCGTCAGGTGAAGGCGAAGAGAATCCAATCGCATCAAACGATACAGCAGAAGGCCGTGCTCAAAACCGTCGTGTTGACGCAACGATCCCTGGTTTCGAATACCAAGAAGAAGTACAAGTTGAAGAAGTTATCGTAGAAACTGCTGAATAACAGCACTCTACCTTAGCCGAAATAATAAGGGCGGAGCACTCAAAGTGCTCCGCCCTTTTCTGTATCTGTCTTTACTAATAAGCCGTAAGCCGAAAAGTACCGGCCCCAAGCTAGGCTGTACAAACCGAAAACTAAACGATTTCCCAGCTGTGAGTCATTTCTACGCCAGCACCTAACATTAGACATACTGAACAGTATTTTTCTAACGAATCAGCACATACTTTAGCCACTAACTCAGGATCTAGGTTGTCACCAGACACTTCAAAGTGAATGTTAATCACAGTAAAGATTTTTGGTGCTGTTTCACGACGTGTCGTTTCAAGTTTTGCGTTACAGCCTGTGATGTTCTGGCCTGCAGATTTCAAACCATCGACGACATCAACAGAGCTACAACCACCAGCGGCCATAAGGACCATTTCCATTGGGCTTGGCGCGGTTGCACCACCACTGCCATCCATTACTACAGAGTGGCCAGATTGAGATTGACCTAGGAATTTAAAGCCTTCGACCCATTTAACTTCTGCTTGCATGTTGTTCCTTAGATGTACGATAACCGCCATCGCTGTCTATTATTGGATATCAATACTGACACCCTACTACTGGCGGCATTTATGAGCAAGATTTTCTCGGCGACATATTTTTTTGTGAATGATGCAATTTTTTCCATCTAAAACCTGTCTCTATTCGTACATTCAAAATCGAATGAGAAGAACGTCAAGATGAGGTATCTATGAATAAATTATCTAAAATATTGGTATCACTCGTGGTTGCGCTACCACTGATTTCGCTGTTTGTAAGCCAGACTGGCACTGCCAATACAATGGATAAAACAGCTAATTCAGGTAATAGTGAAATCGCGACACTGGCTGGTGGTTGTTTTTGGTGTACAGAATCCGACCTAGAAAAGCTGACAGGCGTCACCGACGTTATCTCTGGGTATTCTGGCGGTGAACTAGAAAACCCAACCTACAAACAAGTATCCTCAGGCAAGTCGGGTCACATCGAAGTGATAAACGTGACTTACAACCCTGATGTTGTTAGCTATGAACAGGTTCTTGACCAATTCTTCAGACACATCGATCCAACCGATGACAAAGGCTCTTTTGTAGACCGAGGCCGTCATTATCGCCCGGCTATTTTCTATCATAACCAAGCACAAAAAGATGTTGCTCAGAACTTCATGATGGAGATCGACAAAGCTAATATCTTTGGTGCACCACTAAAAACAGAACTGATAAAATTTGAGAAGTTCTGGCCAGCAGAAGATTACCACCAAGATTATTACAAGAAGAGTAAGGTTCGTTATAACTACTACCGCTATGCTTCTGGCCGCGATCAGTACCTAGATAAGATCTTCGGTGATGATAGAAAGGACAACCCTAAAACACTACGTCAGATCATCGACAGTAAGAATGCGACAGCGAATGCTAAAACATACGTAAAACCGTCTGATGCAGAGATCAAAGCGAAGCTTACAGCACTTCAATACGATGTAACGCAAGAAGACGCTACTGAGCGCCCATTTGACAACAAATACTGGGATAACAAGCAAGAAGGTATTTACGTTGATATCGTAACTGGGGAGCCATTGTTCTCTTCAAAAGACAAATACAAGTCAGGTACAGGCTGGCCGAGCTTTACACAGCCAATCAGCGAGGCTTATGTCGTCACAACTACTGACTACAAACTGCTTTACCCAAGAACAGAGGTTCGAAGTAAGTTTGGCGATTCCCACCTTGGGCATGTATTCAAAGATGGTCCAAAACCAACAGGGTTACGTTACTGCATGAACTCAGCCGCAATGCGCTTTATCCCTGCGGATAAATTAGCAGAAGAAGGCTATGAGGAATACGTTGAGATGTTTGAGGGATAGGCATTCAGCAATTAACGATCAGCCTATGACAACAAACCCAGCATATCGCTGGCTTTGTTTTTATTTACAGAGCTTTATTTATCAGCCCATGGACCTAATTAACCCGTTAACACCGTGTCTTCAGGGTATTTCAACAAGGAAGGTTCTGGGCGAGCTAGCATATAAGCCAAGGTCAGGGGGCCGATACGTCCAATCACCATAACCACAATCATGATGTATTTACCTGGCTCAGTCAGGTTTGCGGTTAAGCCAGCTGTTAAACCAACCGTTGCAAAGGCAGAAATCACCTCAAACATGACTCGATCAAACGCTGCCTTTTCAGTAAGCATTAACAAAAACATCGCGGTGGTTAATAACGCCCCACTTACCACAATAATGGCCAATGACTTTGTTACCGCTTGCCAAGTCACAGTGCGCTTAAACATCACCACGTGCTTTTTCTGACGGAGGAAGGTCCACGTTGCGACAAAGGCTACTGCAAAGGTCGAAACCTTAATACCACCACCTGTTGAGGTAGAACCTGCACCAATCAACATCAGTACAATCATTACCAGCAACGCAGGCTGTGTGTACTGAGACAAATCCACACTATTAAAGCCAGCAGTACGAGCACTTGCCGACTGAAAAAATGCGGCTAGCCACTGTCCTTGAGTCGATAACCCTTCCATGGTTGCTGAGTTATTTCTTTCTAGCAGCCAGAACAATACCGTACCTACCAACAATAGAGTCGGAGTGGCGGTTAGCATAATCTTGGTGTGTAAATGAAGATGTCGAAAACCTTTACGCCAGTTACTCGATAGGTCGCCGACGACTGTGAAGCCTAGCCCACCGAAAATAAACAAGCCAGCTAAGGTGAAGATCACCAGCGGATCATCAACAAAACTCATCATACTGTCTGAAAACAGTGCAAAACCTGCGTTATTGAATGCAGATATCGCATGAAATAGAGCATAAAAACTGCCCGTTGACCATCCCATCTCAGGTACCCAGCGGAAGCAGAGCAATACAAAACCGATAAATTCAGCCACTAATGCAAAGATGATGATCTTCTTAACCAATTTACGAAGGTTAATCTTACGATCTTGGCCAAGCGCTTCTTTCGCGAGTGCTTGTTGTTTAAGGCTTAACCTAACACCGAACATGTAAAGCAGTACCGCAGATAGAGTCATCTGCCCTAACCCGCCGACTTGCATCAAGAACATCAGTAAGATTTTACCCGCCAAGGTGAAATGCTCACCGGTATCGACAACACCTAATCCTGTCACACTGATCGCCGAGGTTGCTGTAAACAGTGCATCCGTAAAACTTAGGCCTGTCACAGAGAATACAGGCATCGTCAACAATATTGCAGAGGGGATAAGTACGCATAAGAAGCTCGTAAGGATAATCTTAGGTTCAGAGCCTTTACGTGGCTTTTTATCACTCTTAAGCGTGTAGAAAGTACCTTTTCGTTTTAACGAATTCATACTGTTACCTTATTGCCAATTACCAATTGCGTAGCTTTCTAGATAAGGTCTCTTTCGGCCCAGCGATGATCACCACATCCCCAATTTCTAAACTCACATCCAATTCTGGTGCTTTAGTGAGGTTCGGCCCTCGCTTGAAGCCAAGTACCTCAACACCATTTTCTTTACACAGCTTAAGATCGCCAAGTTTCTTACCCAACAGTTTAGAACCAATAACAATCTCCGTCATCGCTAAGCCACTGCCAAGGTCGATAAATTCGAGAACGCGTCTGTCCAGCATCTTACGAGCAACACGAATACCCATATCGCGCTCGGGCATGATGATATGGTCAGCACCAATCTTAGAGAGAATCTTGCCGTGAAACTTATCGTTCGCCTTTACCCAAACAGCTTTTGCGCCTGACTCTTTTACCACCAGAGTAGTCAGAATACTGGAATTAACATCAGAGCCAATCGACACCATCACCATGTCGTAATCGTCGAGTCTTAACTCTTTAACTGTCTCCTCGCTTGTACAGTTCGCAACAATCGCTTGTGAAACAAAAGCCGCCGCTTCTTTCACTCGCTCTTCATCAATATCGACGGCCAGTACCTGTGCCCCTGAACTTTGTAGCTCTTTGCAAACAGACAGACCAAATCGCCCTAAACCGATAACTGCATATTGTTTGTCGCTCATTTGAAATCCTGTTTAGAAATTTTAATTACACGGGATAGCCAAACCTACATTAGTTTCTATCTCAAAAAAAGTTAGTTCTGCAAGAATAAGGTTATACTATTGTCATAATCGCTTGATTTATAAAGGTAGAGAACAACTCGAGTTTCTGCTAATTTCCAATTCATAATTTCTGCGGCAGCACACACAATGAATGAATTCATAACCCAAGTACAAACCTACATCAACCAGAGCCATAGTGATTGGGCAAACAGCGTCCTATTCATCACTATTGCGAGTTTTCTCGCTTGGGTAGCTTGGCGAATTATCCATAATCGCTTAGAAATTCTGGTTCAGAAAACCCCATTCCACTGGGACGATCTACTGCTAGAAGCACTAAAAACCCCTGTCAGCACATTACTTTGGTGTTGGCCTGCTACAGTCTCTATCGGGCTAATACTTCAAGACCAGTTTGGCAATGAAATCAATTGGTTAAAAACGCTTAAACACATATTGATTATCTGTACATTCGTTTGGTTTACCTTACGAATGATCACTAACACTGAAGCCTATGTCTTAGAGCAAAAAACCAGAGACGAAACCACTGTACAAGCGATAGCGAAAGTCGCTCGCTTGTTCTTTATGGTGATGGGCGGCCTAACCATTATGCAGGCATTTGGGCTCAGTCTTTCCGGCTTACTCACCTTTGGTGGTGTTGGTGGCTTGATCGTCGGTTTAGCGGCTAAGGACTTACTGTCGAATTTCTTCGGTGGCATGATGATTTACTTCGACCGCCCTTTTAAAGTCGGTGATTGGATTCGCTCTCCCGACCGTCAAATCGAAGGCACTGTCGAACGCATTGGTTGGCGCATGACGATCATCCGCACTTTTGATAAGCGTCCTTTGTACGTGCCAAATTCGGTGTTCAGTAGTATTGTGGTAGAGAATCCATCGAGAATGTTGAATCGTAGAATCAATGAAACCTTTGGTCTTCGTTATCAAGATGCAGACAAATTGGCGCTCATTGTTGATGATGTAAGAACCATGCTCGAGACCCACCCAGATATTGATGCCAAACAGACGTTGATCGTTAACTTTGACAAATTTGGGCCATCAACGCTCAACTTCTTTATCTATACCTTCACAAAAACAGTCAACTGGATCAGGTACCACAAAGTGAAGCAAGACGTTCTGTTACAGGTTCTGGCGATTATTCATAAACACAATGCAGACATCGCGTTCCCAACACAGACACTCAAGATTGACCCTCAAGACTTTTCTAATGTTCAAGATCATAACAGCGTTCAAAGCCTAGGTGATAATCAGAATATTAGCGATCCCAAAGACATGTTGAACTCCCCTACGGAAGGTCATCGATAGTCATATCCTTCTTGGTTATCGATAAGTAATAAGCGTGAAGCGTGGTAATATGCTGGCAGTATTCTAATGCACCTAATTACCACGCTATGATTTTACCTGTCATTCTAGCCGGCGGCTCCGGAAGTCGTCTCTGGCCACTGTCTCGCGAGCTTTACCCTAAGCAATTTCTCAATATTGCCGGCGACCAGTCAATGCTTCAGCACACACTTCAACGCCTGCAAGGCCTTGAAGAGCACTTGATGGATAGTAAATGCGATGCCCCATTCATTATCTGTAATGAAGAGCATCGCTTTATTGCCGCTGAACAAGCTCGATCAGCTAACATTCAACATAGTGGTATTCTGCTAGAGCCAGTCGGTAGAAATACAGCCCCAGCCATTGCGCTTGCCGCCCTAAAGGCTTTAAGTAAACCACCGCTTAATGAACAAAGCGCATCCGACCCTATCTTGTTAGTGCTGGCTGCTGATCATCACATCGCGAAAACCTCTGAATTCCAACAAGCGATTAGTCGTGGTGTTGATTATGCAAAACAAGGCAAGCTGGTGACATTCGGTATAACACCTAGCTCCCCAGAGACTGGCTATGGCTATATCAAGCAGGGAGAGCCTCTTTCCTCCAGTGCTCAAACTGATACTAATGGAACAGAGCAGCCAATCAATCACGCCTTCGCCATAGAATGCTTTGTAGAAAAGCCAGACACAGCAACAGCAGAAGAGTACATCCGCTCAGAACAATACTTATGGAACAGTGGCATGTTCATGTTTAAGGCATCACGCTATGTTGAAGAACTCGCCGAACACCACCCTGAGATAGTAGCGGCTTGTAAACTCGCTCTTGCAACGCAAAATACCGACCTCGACTTTATCCGTATAGACGCTGAAGCATTCAAAAGCAGTCCAAGTGATTCAATCGATTACGCCGTGATGGAAAAGACCTCGCACGCCGCGGTGATCCCGATGGATGTCGGCTGGAACGATATTGGCTCATGGTCCGCGATCTGGGATGTAAGCGAAAAAGATCAGCACAATAACGTCATTGAAGGTGATGTGTTAACCGTCGACTCTCAACACAACTACATCCATGCTGAAAATAAGCTGGTTGCGACGGTAGGTGTCGACAACCTGATTATTGTCGAAACCAAAGACGCTATATTGGTTGCAAATAAAGACAGGGTTCAGGGTGTTAAATCGATTGTCAGTCAACTAAATCAAGCGGGTCGCACAGAACATGTGCATCATCGTGAGGTGTTTAGACCTTGGGGTAAATACGATGTTATCGACCTAGGCAAGCGCGACAAAGTTAAACGTATCACCGTTAAACCCGGTCACAAGTTGTCGTTACAAATGCACCACCATAGAGCGGAACATTGGGTAGTCGTGGCGGGTACTGCGAAAGTGACCAACAATGAGAAAACCTATCTGGTTGAAGAAGATCAATCCACTTACATCCCTTTAGGTCATATTCACAGCCTAGAGAACCCAGGGGATCTCCCACTCGAGATGATTGAAGTACAAACAGGCAGTCATTTAAGTGAAGGCGACATCATTCGATATCAAGACAGTTATGGGCGAGACGTGCGCAAGCAACAAGTCCACTCATCAAAGCACAACCAAACGAAATAAAGCAGCGACAAATCGATGAAACCAACATTAGACCTAAACTGCTTTAAGAACAACGATATCCGCGGCGTCATTGGTAAACAAATCAATGAGCCACTCGCCTACCTGCTCGGTAAGGCATTTGGCGAATACGTCCTATCCGCTAAGCCTGAAACCTCACTCGATGGTTTGGCGCAGGTAGTGATTGGTCGTGATAACCGCAAAACCTCCCTGTCATTACAAGAAGCCATGACCAAAGGCTTAATCGAGTCAGGGATTACCGTCATTGATCTAGGTATGACTGGCACTGAAGAGGTCTACTTTGCGACTCGTTACCTAAAAGCGATTGGCGGAATACAAATCACAGCCAGCCACAACCCAATCAATTACAACGGCATGAAAATGGTCGGTGTAGACGCTAGCCCTATCAGTAAAAACAGTGGTTTAGATGAAATCAAACGACGCATTGAAGAACTTAATCAAGAGCTGAACTGCAATTTACCGTTCGTTCATGCACAACCAAGTAACTCTAGTAGATCGAACAGTATTCTTGCTCCGTACGTCGAGCACCTACTCTCGTATATAACCCCATCAAAGCTGTCACCGATGAAGATTGTGGTTAATGCTGGGAACGGTGTTGCAGGACATATCATTGATGCTTTAGATAATAAATTTAACGAACTCGGTGTCCCTATCACCTTCATCAAAGTTCATCATAACCCTGATGGAAACTTCCCAAATGGTATTCCAAACCCTTTGATTAGAGAGAACCAAGCAGCCACTCGAGATGCCGTTTTAGAGCATTCTGCCAACCTTGGAATTGCTTGGGATGGAGACTTCGACCGATGCTTTTTCTTTGATGAGCAAGGCAATTACATCGAGGGTTATTACATTGTAGGGTTGCTTGCTGAAGCATTCTTGGTCAAACAGCCTAACACGACTGTATTGCACGATATGCGCATGACCTGGAACACAATTGAAATCGCAAAAACGCATGGTGGAAAAGCGATTGGAATTAAAGCAGGACACGCACTGATCAAAGAGAAGATGCGTGAAACGAATGCCGTCTATGGGGGCGAAATGAGCGCACACCATTATTTTCGTGATTTTGGATATTGCGATTCAGGCATGATTCCTTGGCTATTGGTTATCGAGCTGATGTCGAAAACTCAACAATCTCTTCACCAATTAACGAGTACTAGTATAGATAGATTCCCCTCTTCCGGGGAGATCAATCGAAGAGTCTCAGACCCAGAGCAGGTCATGGCTTGCGTGTTATCGCACTACCAAGATCATGCCGTTGAGATCGATCACACAGACGGAATCAGCATGAATATGGGCTCATGGCGCTTCAACTTAAGAAAGTCCAATACCGAGCCATTAATACGCCTTAACGTTGAAACCAAACAAGATAAAGCTTTACTGTCACTTAAAGTCGACGAGTTACTGTCTTTTCTCATTTAAGAATACAGACACTTCCAGTTTTCAACTAAGATCCACAAAAAAGCCCTTATTAGCTGTTGCTAACTAAGGGCTTTGAATTTTCAGTAGCTTAATCGCTGACTGTAATTAGTCTATTTGTTACGACGAGCTTCAACAGCGTCTGCCAGCTGGCGAAGTACTGTTTCAGTGTCTTCCCAACCAATACACGCATCAGTAACAGATTGGCCGTACGTTGCAGCTTTGCCCTCAACCAGGTCTTGGCGACCTTCAACAAGATGAGATTCAATCATCACACCAAAGATAGCTTTGTCGCCACCAGAAATTTGTGCGCTTACGTCATCAGATACGTTCATTTGACGCTTAAACTGCTTAGAGCTGTTTGCGTGGCTGAAATCGATCATCACTTTTTGTGGAAGACCAGAAGCTGCTAGCTCTTCTTTAATCTTACCAACGTGTTCTGCGCTGTAATTTGGCTCTTTGCCACCACGTAGGATGATATGACAATCAGGGTTACCTGCTGTTTCAACGATAGCTGAGTGACCGTACTTAGTTACTGATAAGAAGTGGTGAGAAGCGCTAGCAGAGCGAATAGCATCTGTTGCAATCTTGATGTTGCCATCAGTACCATTCTTAAATCCAACTGGGCAAGATAGGCCAGAAGCCAGTTCGCGGTGAACTTGAGATTCTGTAGTACGTGCGCCGATTGCACCCCAGCTGATTAGGTCAGCAACGTATTGAGGCGTGATCATGTCTAGGAATTCGCTTGCCGTTGGCATGCCCATGTCAGTTAGGTCCAGCAGTAGCTTACGTCCTAGACGAAGGCCATCATTTAGCTTGAACGTATCGTTCATGTACGGGTCATTTATTAGACCTTTCCAACCAACAGTTGTACGTGGTTTTTCAAAGTAAACACGCATTACGATTTCAAGGTTATCACCAAGTTCGTCGCGCAACACTTTCAAACGTTTACCGTACTCAAGAGCAGCTTCTGTGTCATGAATAGAACATGGGCCGACAATAACAAGCAAGCGATCATCGCTCTCTTCTAAAATATTGTGGATCGCTTTGCGGCTTTCAAAGGTTGTAGAAGAAGCAACTTCTGTCGCTGGAAACTTTTCTAAAACAGCAACAGGGGGTAATAACTCTTTTACTTTGTTAATTCTTACATCATCAGTCTGGAACATTGCTTACTTCTTCCTTTTTTCTATCCTTGAGCTGAATGTACGTTGTCTCACGTCACTTTCTATCAGCACTAATCTTCTTGTTCCCTGTAACTTAACTAGTAAAAACTCTAGTTTCAATCACTAATTAAAAATAAACGCAATTTTTTTTGTGTTTTATATTTAAAACACCCTGTATACCATTATTTACACGCTATCGATTGCGTATTTTATAGCAAGGTAAGAAGAGCCATTCTTCAAGCTACATCATGCATGTAAAATTGTGTCGAACTCAAAAACAAAAAAGCTCACGTGATCAGCGTGAGCTTTTATTTAATTACATTCTTTTCAATGGCTTGACGACACTATCAAGCCCTTCAATTTTCAGAGCAAGGCACAGTTTCAATAAATCGCCGAGTTCACCAGACGGGAATCCCTTTTTATCAAACCACAGCAAATATTCTTCAGGTAAGTCAATCAGTGTACGACCCGCGTACTTTCCAAATGGCATCTGCATTCGAGCCAACTTAATCAGGTTCTCTTTCTCTAGCATTATTCGGTCTTTACTATGCGTCATCTATGTTGTGTAGAGTATCACCTAAACGTTCAACCCAATAGTTGATCGCGTCTTTGGCATCATCCAGCGAATCAATCATGGTTGAAAAATCTTTGTTACCCGCTTCACGGTCGATCGCTGCAAACAGTGGTGTGCCCTCTTGAGCATCACTGACCAATAACTCTACACTCGCACTCCCAACATTGGTGTGCTCACCAGTCGTGACCTTAGATATGGTTGACATCGCAAGGCCAAACGGCAGAACGCTGCTCGTTACAGCTAAGATCGGATTGGGCGTTTCAACGTTACTCAGAGCGATACTCAAGCGGAGCGTTTTTCCTGTCGGTTCATCGACAATCGTTTTATGAGGCGATATTTTATCTTCCAAGCGCGCAACCATGTGCTCAGTGAGTTCCTGAATCTCTTCCTGATCCAACGAACCTTCTTCTGCTAAAACAAAAATTTGGTCGATCACTACAGAATCGTAGTCATCTAACTTGGATTTCAAACGCTGCGCGTCACGTAGCCCAACCCTTGCCCAAACCAAGTCGACGCCTCCGTCAGGCCCAGCCTGAAAATCTTCGTAGCTGGTAAATTTAGTAGCGGTTCTAATTGGGCCGCCTGCACAACCAAGCAAGAAAATGCTGGTTGCAACAAGCAAAAGGACTTTTAAAGGGTTCATAACGCACTTAGTCAAAATTAAGGAATCTAATTAAGTATGACATACCCTATGTGAAAAGGTTGTAGAAAAAGGGGGTTAAAAATCAGAGCTAACTCTAAAATTAATCATGTTGAACAGTGTGTGCGTACTCTACAATTACCTGATTTCCTTCAATATAAGCATTTTGGATCTCACCATCAACACTCATTCTACTTTTCAGGTAGACCACTTTAGGCCCCGATTCATTGACCTCTTTTAGCGAGGGGAATACATTCCTTGGTTCCAAATGAAGTAAACGACAAAAATGACTAATGAAAGACATGGTTAATGGCGTCTCCCCTCTTAGCACTCTTGAGAAATCAAGCTGGTTCATGCCTAGCTTTTTTGAAAACTCCATCTGCGTAATTCGCATTCTCGATTTTTGTGACATCCACGTTTGATACAACGCGTCTCTGTCTAGTTCTGTGAATTCCATACCGGCTCCTTTATATAATTCATACCAATCAATTGTCCGGTTTTTCATACATGGCGTGTCAGGGTTCGGTTAGTGGAAACCAAAGGTTTGGTTTTGATATGGGGATAACCTTGTTTAATCTGTACAGAGCTATCAGAGCAAATAATGATCCGCCAACAAAGCAACAAACAAGATCATGAGATGATAGATGGAGAACTTAAAGGTCTTCATCGCCATATTAGGTTCATCACGATATTTAAGAACCCAAGCGTGATAAATAAAACCGCCGTTGAGAACCAAAGAAGCGCTCAAATATATCCAGCTACTCATGCCGACCAATACCGGCAATATACATACGATGCTTAGCAGCAAGGTATAGAGCAAAATAGAAGTCTTGGTGTATTCGATTCCGTGGGTCACAGGCAGCATGGGGATATTCACTTTGGCATACTCATCACGACGATGAATTGCCAACGCCCAGAAATGAGGAGGTGTCCAAATAAAGATGATCATCACCAACAACCAAGCATTTGAATGCAGTTCATTGGTAACCGCCGTCCAGCCCAACAGCGGAGGCATTGCGCCTGCGATCCCTGCGATCACAATGTTTTGTGGCGTCGCTCGTTTTAAGTACATGGTATAAATCACTGCGTAACCCAACAAGCTTGCAAAGGTTAACCAAGCGGTGAGTTGATTGACCCACACCATTAACGTGGCAAAGCCAAGTAAGCCGATACCCGCGGCAAAGCTGAACACACGCACACTACTCAGTTCACCGGATGGTAAAGGGCGTCGATTTGTTCGAGTCATCTGGCCGTCGATCTTTTTATCGATCAAGTGGTTAAACGCAGCCGCTGAACCTGCCATTAACCCTATCCCAATCATTCCGAACACAGTTTGTTGCAAAGGCAATCCATTCGGCACGGCCAAGCACATCCCAACCAATGCCGTCAGCAACATCAAAGCCACCACTTTAGGCTTGGTCAGCGTTAAATAAACTTTCCAAGTGGCTTTGTTTCTTGCAGCAATTTCGCTACTTAAAGCTATGTCATTGTTGGCTGCTATCTTATGAGTTAAGGCTGCGTCTTGAGCCACCACTTCATACTGTGTTGACGTTCTACTGACCATGATTACCTCCTTGTAATACACTGTTTTTCACCAAGCCCTGACTTGGTTTGCGTTGCCACACGACAAAATTGGTTACAACCATGCTGATGAGCAACATCGCTGCGACTAGGTTATGCAAAACCGCGACTGAAATTGGCAGATGAAACCATACATTACTGATCCCAAGACTGATTTGAGTAAACAAGACTATTGCGACAGTCACGCTCAGCTTTTGGTGAGGCGCTTGGCCAAACTTCCATAACTGGTACACGATCATCAGCACCGTTAACGTAGCCACAATAGCCCCGAACCTGTGCATGACATGGATGGTGAGCCTTGCGGGATATCCCAACACACCAAACTCATAGTTATCGTGTCCATGTTGAGCAAAATCGAACGCATTTTTGAAGTCGAGGTAGCTCATCCAGTTACCTTCACAAATGGGCAATTGGGTACACACCAAAGCGGCATAGTTTGACGATGTCCAACCACCAAGCAGTATCTGCCCAACCACAATGAGTAACCCAAACAACGCCCAAAATTTAAGTGTTGGAGAATAAGAAGCCTCGCCAAAACGGCTTTGGAATTGAGACAAACGGCAGTAGAGCAGACACAACAGTGACAGCAACGTGAAGCCCCCCATCAAATGCGCCATAACCACAACGGGCATCAACTTAAGAGTCACCGTCCACATTCCAAGCAAAGCCTGAAAAATCACAGTGGCAGAGATAAGTAACGGAAGACCAGCAGCTGTTATATTCTTTTTAATACACCAAGCAACAACGACAAAGATAAGCAGCCCTAATGTTCCTGCAAAGTAGCGGTGGATCATCTCTATCCAAGCTTTGTCTGCTTCGAGAGCTCGTTCTGGAAATTGTAGATTGGCTTGATTAACGGCTTGGGTATTCGAGGGAACGGTAATCTTTCCATAGCACCCAGGCCAGTCAGGACAGCCAAGGCCAGCATCAGACAAACGGGTATAAGCGCCGAGCACAATCACGGTAAGGGTTAACAAGATAGTTAATCTCATCATGTGCATGAGTAAATCAGGGGCTTTATTCTGCATCGTTTATCTCCCTATACTTATTCCCTTTTCGCTAACAACACTCAGCATTAACGCAATCTGCTAAAGCTCATCAACTCAAGCTTATCAACTTAAGCTGATTAACTACCCAACTCGTGACAGCTTGAGTAGCTTTCTTAAATCATGAATCATGCCTTTAGATTGGCTGACTAGCTGCGAAGGATCAGAAACACTTTTGTATTCCATAACCAATTGCCCGAGTGGGTCAATTATGACAATGGAAGCCGGCGAAAACTCGGTGCTTAACTGATCACCACCAGCTAACAAAGATAAATCAGGCTTGTTGAGCGAACCCGACAACGAGTTACCTTCTGAGACGAAAACAACGGCGGTCACTCGCTCTTTGTTTTTCCCTAACGCTAAGTAGCTTTGATTCAAATAATGAAGCTGTTGTTCACACAAGCTTTCGCACTCCATCGGTGCGATATACCCCACAACCCAACCCTCTCCTGCCATGGGTACCGTTACGCCAAAATCCGCTAGTGTAATTCTTGGTTCTACCAATTCGCCTGAGTTAGTGACACCTGACGTATACCAATTCTGATCCAACACAGTTTTGGCGATAATGGCTGGCAAAGCGAAAATTAAAACGAGTCCGATTAATACCAAGCGTCCTTTAGTACGACGGCTTCTGAGCTCAGCCATGTTTGCCTCGGTAATTTCCCTGTTCACTTGTGCTTGAGATTTATCCATCCTTATTCCTCGTGATAGGTGTTGCTTTTAGGTACCGATAGCCAATTAACAACATCAAAAACAAAAGTACCGCTGCCATTACAAACCATTGAAATGAGTAACCGAAGTGCTTCTCAGATTTCATTGCCGTCGGTCGCCATAACAACTCATAAGGCCACGATTCTAAGCTTTGCGGTTGGAAGACAAAGGGTAAAACGGCTTGTCCTGTGTACTCTGATAACGCTGTTATGTTGATGTTTTGAATTCTTTTAGGCGTTGTGTTTTCTAAACCCAGCTCATGACTTAGAGGATTCACTGAACGAGTGTACAAACGCCCTGACATTTTGGTTGGTACAGTGATACTTCCTAATTGCGGTAGTTCTCTTCTGTCATTACTTGCCGGAACAAACCCAAGATCGATCAACAAATGTTTTTCAGCCACTAAGGACTGGTTTCCATCTTCAAAGCGAACCTCACCCAACATGTAAATCACATACCCTACCGTTCCTTGGCTTATCTGGTTGTCTAACAAGAGCATCAAGCCGCTCGTATTGACTAATTCAACATCAGCCTTTAACCCGTTTAGGGTTTGAGGATTTAATGACTCTTGACCAGATAAATCCAGCTCTCGCAACTCAGAAATAACGACACCTAAAGGTTGTGACGAGAGATGTGCTCTCTCAGCTAATTGCTGTTCATAACGTAATTTCTCGTTACCACGATCGAGTTGCCACAAACCTAACTTGATTAAAGCGCCGACTGAAACCACAGTTAAAACAACCGCTATCCAAAAACCTTTACTGCGGAACTTGTGTTCATCATCAATCAATCGGTTTGGAGTTATCACTATGGCGTCATCTACCTTTGTTCTGTTATTTAAAGTCGTCTTGGTCGCTTTGCTGTTTTTTATCGCTTTCAATTTGATGAAAGGCCTAATCCAAATCGCCTCGGGCAAACACAATGGAAAAAGGCTCAGTCACTTCTTAGGGCGTCGTGTCATGTGGTCAGCCGTTGTCGTGCTACTTTTATTACTTGCTTTGGGATCAGGAGTGATAACTCCCAATCCTCGCCCCTATTAATCCCCTATAGACTCAACCGTTAAAGCACATAAACAAACACAAACAGCCCTAACCAAACCACATCAACAAAGTGCCAATACCAACTGCCCGCTTGGAACGCAAAGTGGTCTTTTGGAGTGAAGTGGTCTTTCGCAACCCTTGCCAGCAACACAATCAAAAAGATTGTCCCTAAACAGACATGTAAGCCATGAAACCCAGTCAGCAAAAAGAAGGTATTACCGTAGATGCCCGACTGAAGTGTCAGCCCCATCTCTTGATAAGCGTGAAGATACTCTTCAACTTGGAAGAACAGGAAGAAGCCAGCCAGAACAATGGTTATCTCCAACCAGACGATCAAAGCCATACGCTTATTTTGTTCAAGACTGATATGTGCCATGTGCAGCGTCACAGAGGAAAGCAGCAGAATAATGGTGTTCTTAAGCGGGATACCTTGCCAAGGCATGGCTTGTGTCGTCACACCATCAGGGGTAGTAGTTAGTGGCCATATTGATTGGAACATCGGCCACAATACTTCATGGGTCATTTCATTATTACCCGCGCCACCAATCCAAGGCACAGAAATCATTCGAGCATAGAAAAGCGCGCCAAAGAAAGCGCCAAAGAACATGATTTCAGAGAAAATAAACCAACTCATTCCTTGTCTAAAAGAACGAGAAATCTGCTCAGAATAGAGACCACTCAATGATTCTGTGATCACATTGCTAAACCAACCTGCGAGCATGTAAAGCAGCACAGCAAACCCGACTAACAACACCGCTTTGCCAAACACGCCGCCAGCAGCGTCGGTGCCCATATTTTGCACCGTCAAGCCAGCGCCAACCGCGACCAAAAACAGTGCTACAGCACCCACCAATGGCCAGTGGCTTTGGTGTGGAACGAAATAAACTTCCTTTTTAGAACTCATCGCTCAACTCCTTTTGTTGATTCTGGTTCTGTAAATCCCTAGTTACTTGCGAGTACGTTAGGCTCAGATTTATTGGCCGCTGCACCCACCTCATTCGTGATATTGAATAACGTATAAGAGAGCGTCAGCGTATGTATCGATTCTGGAATATCTGGCTCAATGTAAAATATCAAACCCATTTCTGCGCTCTTGTGCCCATCCAATGGCTGCTGATTAAAGCAAAAGCACTCCATCTTATTGAAGTAGGTTGCCCCCATACCTGGAGAAACCGATGGTACGGCTTGGCCAACCAATGAGGATCCAGAAAGGTTTTTGGCAATGTAGTTAGTCTGAACCACCTCACCAGGATGAACCTCTAACACTCGAACCTCAGGCGAAAACTGCCATGGCATATCTGGCTTGATGTGGGACATGAATTCAACGCGGACCGTACGAGAATAATCGGGCTGCATTCCCTGAGGTTGAACTGCGGAAACGGTATTGGTTTTACCATTGATCCCTAAAGCCTCACACATCACATCGTAGAGCGGCACCAAAGCGAAACCGAAGCCAAACATCGCCACCACGCTCAACACCAAGTAGCCCGTCAGCTTTTTGGTCGATCGCTTATTAGACAGGCGCTTTGGTTGTTTTTTATCTTGATTGGGATCGCTTTGCTTATCACTCATGGGTCTGCCCTCTAATCCACTTTAGGTGGATGAGTAAAGGTGTGGTGAGGCGCAGGGCTTGGTACTGTCCATTCAAGACCTTCAGCTCTATCCCAAGGCTTGCTTGGAGCAGGCTCTCCCCCTCTTACGCACTTAATCGCTAGCCATAAGAAAATCAGCTGAGACAACCCAAAGGCAAAACCACCAATCGACACAACTTGGTTAACGTCAGCAAACTGAATCGCGTAATCTGGAATACGACGCGGCATACCCGCTAACCCTAAAAAGTGCATCGGGAAGAACAGTACATTGACTGAAATCACCGACGTCCAGAAATGCCACAGGCTGAGCTTGTGGTCGTACATATGCCCAGTCCACTTAGGCAGCCAATAATAGGCAGCAGCCATAATCGAGAACACGGCACCGGTTACCAGAACATAATGGAAGTGAGCCACAACAAAATAAGTATCGTGGTATTGGAAATCAGCTGGCACGATAGCGAGCATCAATCCAGATAACCCGCCAATCGTAAACAAAACAATGAAGGCAATCGCAAACAGCATTGGTGTTTCAAAGGTCAAAGCACCGCGCCACATGGTCGCCACCCAGTTGAAGACTTTCACACCGGTCGGCACCGCTATCAACATGGTGCAATACATGAAGAACAGTTCGGCAAATACTGGCATACCCGTGGTGAACATGTGGTGTGCCCAAACCAAAAATGACAACAGTGCGATACTACAGGTCGCATAAACCATCGAGTGATAACCAAACAGGCGCTTACCACTGAATGCAGGGATGATGGCTGAGACAATACCAAAAGACGGCAAGATCATGATGTACACTTCGGGGTGCCCAAAGAACCAGAATATGTGCTGGAACATGACGGGATCACCACCACCAGCGGCATCAAAGAAACTAGTCCCAAAATATTTGTCAGTCAGTACCATGGTCACCGCACCCGCGAGCACGGGCATCACGGCTATCAGCAAGAAAGCGGTAATTAACCAAGTCCATACGAACATCGGTAGCTTGAACCAAGTCATGCCCGGTGCGCGCATGTTCACTATGGTTACGATCACGTTAATCGCCCCCATGATCGAACTGATCCCCATAATATGAACTGAGAATACGAATAGCGCGGTACTGTCTGGCCCATAAGTTGTCGAGAGTGGCGCATAAAAGGTCCAACCAAAGCTCGGGCCGCCCCCTTCTGTAAACAAAGATCCGATTAAGATTAGAAACGCAAAAGGCAAGATCCAGAAACTGAGGTTGTTCATTCTCGGCAGTGCCATATCTGGTGCACCGATCATCATCGGAATCATCCAGTTAGCCAAACCCGTAAATGCAGGCATTACGGCACCAAATACCATGATTAAACCATGGACTGTAGTCATCTGATTGAAGAAATCTGGCTCAACAAGTTGTAAACCCGGTTGGAACAGCTCCGCACGGATCACCATCGCCATGGCGCCGCCCGTTAAGAACATTGCAAAGCTGAACCACAAATAAAGTGTACCAATGTCTTTATGATTGGTTGAATACAGCCAACGAGCCCAGCCTTTAGGTGCCGCATGTGAATCGTGATCATCAACAGGCAAATCATTATTGCCCAAGGTGCCTTCCACAGAATGGCTCAGTACTTGATCTTCTGCTGGAGCCGATTTCACCGGCTTATTGATTGGTGAACTCATAACTGATCCTTAGCATCATTTTGTGCATCATCCGTTGAGCTTTCAGAACTGCCTTCTTGCTTCGCCTTATAAGCGTTGATATCTGAGGCCTGAACAATATCGCCGGTATCATTACCCCAAGCGTTTCGTTGATAAGTTACTACCGCTGCGATCTCTTTCTCGGTTAACTGATTATCGAATGCTTGCATCGCCGTACCGCCACGACCATAAACAATTGTGTCGATATGAACATCCACATCACCAAGGGCAATAGGACTTCCTTTGATGACAGGGAATGCTCCAGGAATGCCCTCACCGTTTGCTTGGTGACAAACCGCACATCGAGTTTTGTAAACCTCTTCACCGATGGTATTCAACTCCGCCAAGGAAAGTGACGCACCTAATGCATCTTTTGCGGCTTGTTGTTCGGCTATCGCTAACTCTTTCTGCTCCGCTAGCCATGCGTCAAACTCATCTTCTTCCATGGCATGCACCACGATCGGCATGAAACCATGGGCACGACCACACAACTCTGCACACTGCCCTCGGTAAACACCAGGCTCATCTATCTTAGTCCAAGCCTCATTAATAAAGCCCGGAATGGTATCTTTCTTAACGGCGAATGCTGGCACCCACCATGAGTGAATCACATCATCGGAAGTCATCAAGAAACGGACTTTACGGTCAACAGGCAGTACCAGCGGCTTATCAACTTCTAGCAGGTAATGCGCGCCTTTCACTTCGAGGCCTTCAATCTCTTTGTCACTGGTCGCTAGAAGGCTGAAAAATTCGACGTCTTCACCAAAATAGCTGTAATGCCATTTCCATTGTGACCCGGTGATTTTAACGGTCAGATCTGATTGGGAGGTATCTTCCATCGCTATTAAGGTTTTGGTGGCGGGTATCGCCATAGCGATGAGAATGATGATAGGGATGATGGTCCAAAGAATTTCGACTTTCGTGCTTTCGTGAAAATGGGCAGCAACTGCGCCCTTCGATTTCCTGTGCCTCAAAATCGAATAAAACATCACACCAAAAACAACAAAGGCAATCGCACAACAGATGTAGAAGATCAGCATATGAAGTTCATACACCTTACCACTGATCTCAGTGACGCCTTGAGTCATGTTGTAATCACTGCTAGCGTGCACTAAAGGCGATACTAAAAGCACAACAAAACTCTTCAAAAGCCACGCTAGCCTAACCAGTAATCTTTTCAAAAGATCTCTCCTTGTCCTTCCTAATTGGATACTTGCGACCTAAATGTCGTTGCGAACTGGACAACATTCATTGTTATTCCGGCTACACATGAAAAGGCTGAATCTCAATCTACAACTCACATGGAACTAGCCTGTGAGCAGGCTACTGACCTCATATAAACCCAAGAACTAATACGGTTCAAAAGCGTTGGAGGTTTCCATGAAAGATTCAAAAACGGCGAATTTGTTAAATTTTGTTATATTTATGTAAAAGGCTAGTTAGTGATATCCAATTATTCAAGGTAAGTTTACTTACTAAACAGTCAATTATTTGAAGTGGCTTAATCTACGTGCCCTCTTGCCGTTGGAATTTATTTTATATCGAGTTTTACGATTGCCTCCATAGAAATGAGAATCAATATCACTTAAATTAAATCAACGGTAAGTCATACAGACATTAATAGGTTTAGTGATTATGCAAGATGCAATGAATTGGTTAGCGAGAGACCCAGATCCAAGAACTCGTGAAGAACTTCAACACCTCATCGATGAGGGAATGCACGACGAACTTGAAGACCGCTTTACTCAACGATTAGAGTTCGGAACGGCAGGACTTAGAGGCAAAGTTGGATGCGGCCCAAATCGAATGAACCGTTTAGTCATACAGGAAACAGCAACCGGGCTCGGCCACTACTTAATCGAACATGTCGCTAATGCGACCATTCGCGGTGTGGTCGTCGGTTATGACGGCCGTTTAGATTCAAAGCAGTTCGCGATTGATACCGCTTCCGTACTCACGGCTTTAGGCATTAAGGTTTATCTAACCTCGAACGTCGCGGCGACCCCTATCGTTGCCTTTGGTATTGAGCACTTCAACGCCGCAGCTGCCGTTGTGGTGACGGCCAGCCACAACCCACCGGAATACAATGGTTTCAAAGTGTACTGGGAGAATGGCGCTCAAATCATTCCTCCTCACGATGCGGGTATTGCCGCTGAAATCGATATCGCATCGACCAAGCCGCTCCCTTTAATGAGCCTAAGTGACGCTGAATCGCAAGGAAAGTTGGTGTGGTTAACTGAAGGCTATTATCAAACCTACCGCGCTGCGATAAATCAGAGCCCATACGTGAGTGACGAGATCGAATCGGCGAACACCACCATCACCTATACCGCAATGCATGGTGTCGGCGCACAAATGGCCGAGGATCTACTTCACGATTCTGGTTTCCATAAGGTGTTCAGCGTCGCCGAGCAAAGAGAGCCCGATGGTAACTTCCCGACCGTCAACTTCCCGAATCCGGAAGAAAAAGGCGCGATGGATCTGGTGGTTAACTTAGCAAAAAGTGTCGATGCCGACATTGCTTGTGCCAACGATCCAGATGCAGACCGATTTGCGGTTGCAGTGAGAACAGATGATGGCTCATACAAAATGCTAACAGGTGACCAAGTCGGCGTGCTATTCGCTCATTATCTACTCTCAAAGCCGCATACCAAAAACCAATTAGTTGGTAACAGTATCGTATCTTCAACATTGCTTGAAAAAGTAGCTCAATCCCACGGGGCGACTTATTTCCAAACACTGACAGGCTTTAAATGGTTAGCGAATATTGGCATGCAATTGGAAAATGATCAGAACGACTTCTTGTTCGCCTATGAAGAAGCATTAGGCTACACAATTGGTACTCAAGTACGAGACAAAGATGGGCTGTCTGCTATTGTCGTGTTTGCTCAATTGGTTGAGGAGTTAAAATCTCAAGGTCGAACAGTTTGGGATCTTCTTGCTCAAATTTCATTTGAACATGGGGTTCACACCAACGCGCAGCGAAGCATTGCTCTTGACCCAGATTCGCCATCGATTGGTTCTAAACTCAGAGCGGCACAACCTAAAGCAATAAACGGTGTTGCTATCTCTGTGATTGAAGATCTGCAGTCTTCTTTGCGCTTCGTCATTGGTGGCAATACTGAAGCGATTAACCTGCCTTCAAGTGATGTTCTCATCTATCACCTAGAAGATGGCACACGCATTATCGTCCGACCTTCAGGCACAGAACCAAAAGTGAAAGTCTATTATGAGACGGTAACAAAGTTCAAAGGGACAGAAACATACGAAGACACTCGCCTACGCGGTGAAGAAGACATGAATAAACTGATTGAACAACACCAGCAAGAGTTGAACGCTTAGTGAATCATCGTTTTCAAAACATCGTTCTATAAGGTGCAATATGTAACTGCTAGGAATAAAAAATGGACGCTCAAAGCGTCCATTTTTGTCTCAGCGGCTAACCGCGAGAAGATGTTTGGGTTGATTCGTCTACGAAGTAAAGAAAGAGGACAACATCCAGATAGCCAGCACGATGAAGACTCCGCCCATCACTTTCTGCTGATAGGTACGAAACTTCGCGTTTTCTACGAGAGATTTACCAATCGTACCCACTAACGCCACCAGCAAAAAGTTAAACGTTAAGCCGAGAACATTCAGTAATAAACCCAGAACAAGCATCTGCTGACCGGAAGTCGCTTCAATATTCGTCGACACAAACTGAGGTAGAAACATCACAAAGAAAACCAACGCTTTAGGATTAAGCAGGTTACTGATTAGCGCTCTTTGATAGTAGGCTTTTGCTGCAAAGTTATCGCTTAACTCAGGCGCGTTACCCTGCTCTGTTCGCAGGCAGTCCCATCCCATCTTCAACAAGTACGCGCCGCCTAACAAATGGAGAGCTTTAAGCGCTATTGGGCTCATTGCGATCAACGCTGATACACCCATAGCCGCTAATACTGTCAGAATGATTCCAGAAGTCGCATTACCTAGGCTTGCAAACACGCCGACCTTACGGCCATAGCTCATGCTTGAACTCGCAATCAGTAACATATCAGGGCCAGGTAAAAGAAGAAGTGCAACAACGGCAGTCAGGTAGACAGGTAAAATGGTTAAGTCGATCATGAGGGTCAGCATTGATAAAAACGGAGGCGGATTTTATATCAATTACCAACACCCTTCCAGATGCAATCAGTTGTTCGACGTTTATTTAATCGAATTAAAAACCAACATTAAGCGACAAAGCCAATTTATTAACTAAATAGAAAAGACTAATTAACTTGCTACCCATTCGATCTCAATCAATGTCGTATCGCCACACTTTAGGCGACCAAGGAAGATATCGCCTCGATGTACGGCCCCAACACCTTTTGGCGTACCTGTCATCACAACATCGCCGTCTAGTAAGGTGGTATAAGAAGACAGCTCTTCTAGGATAGTTTTTGGAGAGTAAAGCATCTGCTCAACATGTCCTTTCTGAACACGAACACAGTTAATAAACAACTCTAGGTTTAAGTCTGCAAGGTCTAAGTTATCAATTGGAACAAAGCGACTAAATACGGCTGAGCCATCAAAAGCTTTGGCGCGTTCCCAAGGTAAGCCTTTCGCTTTTAAGCTACTTTGCAACTCACGCTTGGTGAGGTCTAACCCTAAGCCCACGGCTGAGTATTGGCCATTTTCAACGATAAAGCAGATTTCAGCTTCATAGTGCAGTGCTTCTTGATGAAACGAAGAAAGAGAGGAAGTCACGCTGGTGCTTGGTTTATTAAACACCACCATAGAGTCTGGGATTGCGTTATTGAGTTCTTCAATGTGATCGACATAGTTACGCCCAACACACAGCACCTTGGTCGGTGTTGCGGTTCGTTTCGAATTCATCAGCTGTTCCTGATCGACAACACTGCTCATAGTTTATCCCTGAACTATTTTTTTTGAGTGGAGAGTTTAACGCATCATAAAATGAGAGTCTTCGACAAGATGGTTACCGATCTCTAAATTCTGATCTTTAGCTCAATTCGATGATTTGAAAGCGTTTATACGAAGGTCGCAATAGTGCGAAATCACCATTAAAGACAAAAGCCCAAAACGAAAAAAGCCCTCTCTAACCAAAAGGTTTGAGAGGGCTTAGCATGGTGTCTAGGACAGTATCCTAAAAGGTAAACCTAAGGAGTAAACACTATGCTAAATCAGTCTGCGACTTATAGGTAGTAACGAGCACCAAGTAGCCACTGGTCGTCAGCTTTTTCTTTGTACACGCCAGAACCTTGTAGGTCGAACTGGTAACCAGCAAAGCCTACGAACTGAGATGTGAAGTTGTACTCAGCTTGTAGAGCAGTTGTAGCAAATACTGTTTCGCTCATCTTGTCATCTTCTACAGCTTCGTAGTTAACGCTTAGGTTAAGGCTGTTAGCTAGTGCGTAAGAAGCAAGTAATTCAACTGCAACTGTCTCTTCTAAAGCAACACCAGCGCTTGAGTTCATGTAGTTATTCATAGCATAAACACCAGCTAAGAATAGACCTTCAGAACCGTAAGAACCGTAAGTAGCACTCACTACGTTAGAATCAGCGGTTTTAGAACCACCGCCAATGTTACCAAATGTAACATCACCAGTGTTGTATGCGTAGTTTGCTGTGAAATCAGCAATTGCGTAGTTCAATGCAATTTGAGCACGGTTACCGTATTTGTTTGTGTTTGTATCTGAAACTTTATCAGTCTTGCGGCCTTGCCATGCAACACCTACGTTTAGAGAACCAGCGTTACCAAAATCGATAGCATTGCCGTAACTCACCATCTCTTCGCCACGACCAGTACCTAGGTTACCGTGATCGTCGTAGATGAAGTCATTCGCGAATGCGATTGGCATATCTGCAACACCAGCAACGTTGTAGTATGGCGCCCATTGAGTACCAACAACACCACGACCGAAGTCTTCATGAGTTAGACCAATGTAGCCAAGACGAGTTGTGAATGACTGATCACCACCGTCAAGCATGTTTAGCGCCCATTCACCTTTAGCATCAGCAGTAAAGCCGTTACCAAGTTCGTGAGTTGCACCGAAGTTGATACGTGGAGAAACAGTTTCAACACCGATGTCATCGCTGTTAAGGCGGTCATCGCTGTTTACATCACCAACTGCAACTGAAACGTGACCGCCAACTGAGAATGTTGTGCCGTCTTCGTTGTAAAGTTCTACTGCAACTGCCTGTGTACCAAATACTGCACCAGAAATTGCTAGCGCTAAAAGTTTCTTATTCATTTGTCATGTCCATTATGTAACTGGGTGAGTGATTCACTAACAACCTCGTGCTTACGGAGAAGTTGTTACCTGCATTTAACAAGTAGGCAAACCCTAATATACGAATGACAAGAAAGTTGCATTAAAATATATAAAATAAAAAAAATCGCACTATAAAAAACAAAAATACCTTTCAAAACAGTTGATTAACACGACAATTGCTGGGACCTCCTTTCATTCTTTGAGATAAATACTTTGATTATTTTTGATTTTATAATCACTAAGAAAGCATTAAAAATCTAAACCCAAGGTAACTCATCAGACCATCGAGAGGCTCGCCTTTGCCTTTGAAACATTTTGTAACACGTAGAGCTCAGCTGAAATATTTAGCTTTGTGAAACAAATCCCAATATGAGCTAGGAAAAATCGTTCAATAGAAAGTTCATTAGAGAAAAACAAAAAAAGGGCAACCAATCAGCGACTGGTTGCCCTTCATAACTCATCATTGAACTCTTATTTGAAGCAAACCTCAGCCCAACGAGCTAAACCTGCAGTTACTGAACCGAAGTAATTACCACTCACAATCGGTACATTCGGCACAGCTTGTTGTACGGCTTCACGAAGTATCGGTGAACGAGCGGAACCACCCGTCATGTAGATTACGTCTGGCTTTTTCTGGCCTTGTTGAATCGCTTCTTTAACCAACTCAATCATCTTAGACTTTGGTGTTTCAATCGCTTCAACCATCTGTTCGACTGAGATATCTACCTCGACCAGTTCAGAGGCAACATTAATCGCAGCACGATATTGAGGGGATTCTGCCAGCGCAATCTTGGCCTCTTCCGCTCTACGCACAATACCGTAACCCAAAGTGTCGTGATAAACCTTCATCAAACGTTCTAGCTTTTGAGGCTCTGACGCTTCTTTACGAAGTAATTTTAATGCCGCTAGGTTTTCTCTTGAATAGAAGTTCTTTTGAGCTTCAACATTATTAATCGCAATTGGGTTCCAGAATTGAGTCAGTGGCATATCAATACCCGAAATGCCTTTGCTGCCCATACCAAAAGGTGACATCAGTTGTTTGAATGCAAGATAGATATCGAGGTCATTCCCCCCTACCCTTTGCCCACTGTGTGCCAACAAGCTCTGGGTACGATCCGCTTTACCAGACCACGTTGGTCCCATTTCTAATAATGAGCAATCGGTGGTACCACCGCCAATATCAACAACCAATACTGTTTGGTTTTCAGTTAATGTGCTTTCGTAATCAAGGCCTGCGGCTACGGGCTCAAATTGAAAAGCGATATCAAGGAAACCGGCACGCTTAGCTGCGCGAGACAGTATGTCTTCAGCTTGTCTGTTCGCCTCTTCACCACCTCGACCGTGGAAGTTAATTGGTCGGCCGATAACAGCTTGCTTGATCTGCTCTTGAGTCGTGAGTTCGGCTTGATTCTTGATATTTGCCATCATGGCGCACACTAAATCTTCGAAAAAGCTCACCTGCACATCATGTAGTCCACTCGCGCCAAGGAAAGATTTAGGGGACTTAACATAATAAACATCGCGAGGGTCTTCTAAATATAAGTCCAACGCAGCCTGACCAAATGCCATGTCTTCTGGCACTAAGTCGATACTCTCTTCTCTGTTCAGCGCAATCGCACGTCGTAGTACTTGCTCACCGATCGCATCACTCGGCTTGATATTCAAGTGGCGGAATAGATGTTCAGAAACACTCTCACGAGTAGGCGCAAACACGGTTGAGGGAATATAGTGGTTGTTACCTTCTAGCGGTAACAGGCTTGGCTCTCCATTAACCATCGCCGCGACAGAACAGTTCGCTGTTCCATAATCAAATCCAATAAACATAATATCCCCCCACTCAACAAAAGGGGCGAGATGCTACATGAAAAGCCTAAAAATTACGAGGTCATTTCTAAATTTAACTGAGTAATTTCTTAGCTTAACGGCTCTTCAAGAAGAAACAAATATGCTACATTTCAGCCCAAATGAATCACAGGTTAGAGAAATGAAAACACCTTGCCGAGCGGCTTGTAAAAATAATGGCGGAATGTGTAGTGGCTGCTTTCGAACAATGGATGAAATTATAGGTTGGAAAGGCTTATCTGAAGAAGAGCAAACGTCGGTTATGGATAATCTTAGTGGCGCGAGTTCGACTCACCAATGTCCACAGTGTAATGAGCCAGCTCAATGCGATATCAGTGCGGGCAAAGAGACGTGTTGGTGTTTTGAGTTAGAAAAACGAGATACTAGCGATATTCCAAAGGCTGGAGTTTGTATGTGTCGTAAGTGCTTGTCTGCCCTGCCCGTTCAGTAGTTTATAGCCCATTTAGTAAGTTACTGGATAGCAAGTTACTAGCCAGTTCAACATAGACAAAAAAAGCGAGAGGTTGTTTTCTCGCTTCAAAATACTGAGATTAAATTTCGACCTAATCGTTACCTGGTTAGTGTCTACTTCACTTTTGCAACCAGCGCAGGCTGAGAAAACTGGATACCATTCCAGCCATGAACCATAAAGTTACGAATATTTTGATGGTCGCTGTTCTCAGGAAAACCTAGCACGTCGTTACGATAAAATTGACCAAAACAAGCAAGTGTTTGCTCTGCTGATAGGCCTTGCTCTAAACCAAAAGCAAAAATCTTACACGAACCATTATTCTGCCCTGCAGCGTTCACTACCTCACCATTGCGAAATTCGCGCTCAGAAAAATCATAGTGAGCTTCGATCACTTGCATTGTATCTTCAAATTGCACGGCCTCTGGGGTTTCAGCCAGAGTATTCAATAAGGTTTCCAGTTCCATTTGCTATTTCTCCATCAAGTATATATCTGTCAGCAGTGTATCTTGTTTTACGACAAGAGTAAGCCGTTGTTTACTTGAGATAGCGATTCACTTTTTTGTTGTACGCTGCTAATTACTTCAATGAAACTAATGACATAGTTTTATCAGGGCGTTATATTATTTTATCAAACGATTAACATTGTTCAGTAACGAATATGCATAAAGATAAAAACTTAGAACTGTTCAGATACCTAAAGCCAGGTACAAAAACAGCAGGTGTATTGGAATTTGGCCCAGACGACTCAATCCAGATCAGTACACTTTATATCGGACACAAAGAAGATCAGTACCTCATCCTAGAGCTTACGCAAAAAGCGACAGAAGCACTGACGCTGAGAAAGCTCACAAACGTTGATATTATTGTTCGTGCGATTACCGACACCGAACTTGGGCACATTGTCGCGTTCAAAACCAATGTACTGGCTCATATCACCTCTCCAGCACATCTAATCTTCCTTCGCCCACCCTCAAACTTTGCAACCAAGCCTATTCGTGAACACGAAAGGTATAAAGTACGTCTCAGCTGTGAAGTCACTTTTGATACCTTGTCGCTGGATGCCACACTAGTCGACTTTTCAGCGTCAGGGTGCGGTATCTATCTTACCCAGCAATCAGATATTGATGTCGGCTGGAAGATAAAAGTTAATTCTGACTTAAATGAGTACTTAGATGACGATCTTGTCTACAAGGTGGTAAGTAAGAAAAGGCAAAGACAAGGCTGGCTGCTAGGTATCCAATTCCCTGAACACCTAGATATGAGTGATGAGTTGAAAACGCTGCTATTGGAACAAGCCTTTGTCGCTGGCTCGATATAAAGGCAGAAAATTAGTTACTTCTCTTCAACAGACTCCATTAAAGAGCACTAAGTTAAAGCCTAGTGCTCTGTGTCATTCCAGTATGAGTTTTTGAAATGAACAAACGCTTGGTGGAGCGACTCTTCTTTAATCGGCTTTACAATCACGTAATTCGCCCCTGCGGCCATAAAGCTGTCTCTAGTTGACTCTTGAGCATCAGCGGTACACGCATAAATAGGGGCTGACACACCAATCTCACCTCTTAGCTGCTGAGTGGTTTCAACACCACCGAGATTAGGGAGTTGGTTATCCATCAAGATCAAGTCATAGGTAATCGTCTTAGCCATCTCAATCGCTTCTAAGCCATCTTTTGCCCAGGTGACGACCATGCCATATTTCTTACAGAAAGCCTGAGCAATAAAGGCGTTGGTGTGATTGTCTTCCACCAGCAACACATTCAAAGGTCGACTAAACAACGCCTCTGGCTCAACCTCAGCTTGTTGCTTAGCATCGACTAATAGCGGCTTGGCGTGTACGACTACAGGAATTTCTATCGTGAGCTCTGAGCCTTGACCTATCACGCTGCGGACTTGAATGTCCCCTTCCAGCATATCGACCAGATTTTTTACAATTGTAAGTCCTAAACCAGTGCCACCATATTCACGAGTGGTGGTCTCTTCGGCTTGAACAAAGGGTTCAAAAACAGCATCAATTTTGCTTTCATCAATACCAATGCCAGAATCTTTCACTCGAACGATCAAGCTGGCGTGATCGGAGTTAAAGATACTTTCGAGTTCAAAACTAACGGAAATACCGCCTTGGTGAGTGAATTTAAGAGCGTTACTCACCAAGTTAAACATGATTTGATTCAAGCGCACTTGGTCGGTGTTTATTTCAATGTCATCAGCCAAGTGATTCACAATAGTAAATGCGATCGATTTATCGCCACAAAGCGGACGATAGATACTGTCTAATGTATTAACCAGTTCCCCTAAGCGGAAGTCTTTCTTTTGAATATTGAACTGCCCTTGCTCTAACTTTGAGAAGTCCAAGATATCGTTAAGTACCGCCAGCAAATGTTCCGCACTATTACAAAGTACATCCACCTGTTCACAGTTATCTTCACTGTGTATAGAGCGCTTTAGCAACTGAGAAACACCAAGAATACCGTTAAGCGGTGTACGAATCTCATGGCTCATCTTTGCGAGGAAATCTGCCCGCACATTCGCAAGATGCTCAGCTTCTTCTCTTGCTCGATCAGCCTGTCTTTCCGCCTCGATTAGCTTAGTAATATCTTGCCCTTGTACCACCACTCCTGTGATGCCGTGTTCCACGCGAATAGCAGACATGTTCCAACGAAACACCTTTTCACCAATGGGTACGTTAATACCCGTCAGTTTAGAACCCTGAACCACCATTTGAATATTAGGCAGCATTCGCTGCTCAAACTCTTGGGCAATTGGACCATAATTGTCATCAGCATCGAACAACGCCATGCGAGCGGCGGGGTTCATCTGAATCAAATCGCCTTTTTCAGACCAAACTAAGATAGGCGAATGAGCAAAGTTAAAGAGATCTTGGAATTTTTGATTCTGTTCAGATAAGCGCTCAAAGGTGTCTTCAAGAGTACAACCAATATGATGAAATTCGAAAATGTTAGAGCCATCGAACTTGTTGTACTTTTCGCTAGCACTTGCCGAACGAGTAAAGTCCATTAGCTTATCAAGCTCGGCTGAGACTCTCTTTTGAATCCAAGTTCGAGCAAAAAAAGACATCAATATGATCACCACAATCACCACGATGATCGCACGCTGATAATTCTCTTCTAACGCAATGAAATTATTATTTTTTTGAACAGCTCGAATGATTAAAGGAGTTTCAACAGCATTAATCTTAATGGTTGCGATGGTAACGAAATGACGCGGCAACTGTTCGTACATTTGGTAATTGAGGATGTCAGTAATGGTGTAGCTTTCATCACCACTGAATGTCGATGTCACCGGTGTACCGTGCGCTTCAATCACGATATTTTCGCTATTACTGCCCTGTTGGATTGACTCAGCCAAAGAGAAGTTGTTGTCAAGCACAATGGCGATATAGAGTTGACCAAGGACTTCCCCAGTAGCGTTATCAACAATAGGGGTACGGCGAGCCAACAAGTGACGCTTACCTATATCTGTCCTCAGTTTAATAAAATGCCAATTACTGCTGAACGAAACCTCATCAGAAATATGCTTTAAGTTGGACTCATCCAAACCATAAAATTGACTGTTGCCGTCTTCCCAAGCCAAACCATCGTGGGTTGAGACAAAGCGTAAATCTGGTGCATGATCCGGTTCACCTTGGTCAACACCAAAGAAAAAGTAGCTCAGAGTCTCGTCATTACCCGTATCAAAGTACTCTCTGAGAGTTTCACTGTGTGAGCTACTGTCTTGATGGATTTTCAGCACCGACAAACGATAATCAAACATGTTTTGGATCAGGCTTGAGGTTTGCTGTACCGTTCGATTCGTCTCTTGCTGTACGATATTACTGCTGGTTTCATAATTATGAATAAGCACGCCAAGTGCCATCACGCCTATCACCAAAATAACGATACGCGTAATGAGTCTAGCTAAAGTGTTTCTAGGTGTACTGGCATAACTTTTCTTCATTAGTGACCTGAGTACCTAAATGCTCGCTGTTTAAGTTCTGAAATACGTTCTGGGGAATCTTCCTTGGTGACAATTTCAAATTCACCAGAGTAAACGGTAGGCACTTCCAAACCGGCTAGATCCCACTTGATCGCCTCTGCCATTGCAATGCCTGTATCGTCGTTCATACGCATGACAGTAACATCTAGGTCGCCCCTTGCAATGGCTTCAAGTTCAGCAGAGCCGCCTCCCCAACCATTCACTAAGATGTCTTGGCCCGATTCACGAATCGCTTCCATTGCACCGAGAGCGACATCCGTTGAACATGCGTAGATAAAGTCTAGATCCTTATCGTTCTCTATGCTGATTTTAGCCGCTTGGTAGCCACTGTCTTTGTTTGATTTTGTGTAAAACGAAGACTTAAGGGTAAAGTTGGTAACCGTATTCACTTCATGGATAAAAGTATCTCCACGCGCATCACTGATATAGCCTTGTGAGTAATACAAAACAGAATACTTACTGTCTGGCGGACTTACTTGTTTAAAATAGTCCGCCAGTTTTAAGCTGCCTGTCGCATGGTCAAAACCCACATACATAAATGGCTGTCTATCTGCCCAAGCTCGCACTGGCGTCGTGATATTTTGAAGAATCAGTTTGGTGTCTGTAGAGGTCAACACGTGCTCGATAAACTTGCGGTGGCGCGTGGTATCTAGCGTGAAAATCAAATAATCCGTCTTGTTTTCAATCGCTTCTTGCAACGAAATACTCTGCTGCGCGAGATCGGCATTAATACGGGTAAATACTTGATTTATTTGGTAGCGGATCTTCAGCCTATCGAGACGCTTCTCAAAAGCTTGAATATTACGAACCCAGTAATCCGAGATCTGTTGGCCCGGATACACAACCGAGATCGTGATAGGTCGATCTTGAGGTCGCCTCAATGGCACAGGGTGATTTTGTACAGCCTCGACCATTTTATCGGTCAATGCTCTTTGTTCTGGAAAAGTGGAAAGATAATCTTGGTATTCCCAGTACCTATTGAGGACATGAGTACCATGGGAAAGAGCGGACGCAGAAAATACGGCAAGTCCAAACAACATCAGTAAACGTTTCATATTTTTCTCGTTTTATATGAGCTACTTTGGCTCATTTTTTAACCTAGCATGACACCATCTCTTTGTATGGCTAATGGATATTATGTAGGACAACAATGATAAATGATAGCGTCTAACACTAATTAGAACGACATTCTAAATGAGCAATATGTTAATTTGGAATGGAGATTAAGAACAACGAGTTAAATTATGATTTCAGCCCATTCACGGTAAGAGTAATTACCATTTAAATTCATAAGCTTAGCTAGAGCCGATATAGCTCCTTACACTATTAAGATTTAATCAATAACAAACATTTTAGCTATGAATTATGAGACTTCGATATATTGAATTTTGTCTTTTTGCCACTCAATAATCAGTTTGAGTGATACCAGTTTTTCTTTGCGGGATTTGGGCAACTGCTTGATCGCGTATTCGGTTTTCAACGCCTCACTTTTTGAGCCAACACCAAAGCTCCAAACCAGCTTAAGTGGGCCTTTACCTTTTAAAGCTTTGGCGCCTTTACCGGTTTGATGTTGTTCAAATCGACGTTCTAGATTGTTCGTCACGCCACAATAAAGGGCATTGTGACGATTGCGGATCAAGTACACGACCCAATCCGCATTTTTATCAGCATCTGACATTTAAAGCAGTGATTCAACCAGAGCCTTAAGCTCTGCCACTTCTGCTCGTAGGCTTGCAACTTCAGACTCAAGCTCTTCAAACTTTTCACTCGTTGCAGAGGGGGCAGCCGCGCTTACTGATGCCATCGCAAACGCTTCAACGTCCACTTCACCGCTCAACAAATGCTGGTAGCGTGATTCACGTTTACCCGCTTCGCGTGGCAGCTTCACAACCAAGGCACCTGCTTCTCTTGCAGCGAGTTTGTCTAATGTTGCTTCTACTTCTTTCACATCACTAAAGTTTGCAAGGCGACCCGTTCGAGTACGAAGTTCACCGGGTGTTTGCGCACCGCGCAGTAACATACAGCAGATGATTGCACGCTCTTGCTCTGTAAATTGCAGATCGCCGAACTCAGTGTTGCAGAAACGATGCTGATACTTATTAACACGGCTATTGAAGCTGCTCTCATCACTCACCATGCGACGTCCGATTAAACCATCAACTGCATCTAAAACATCTGACTCAGAAAGAGAGAGAACAGGTTCACGGTTACTCTTTTGATTGCATGCCGTGGTTAAACTGTTCAGTGTCAGTGGGTAATGATCGGGAGTAGTGACTTCTTTCTCGATCAAACAACCGATAATTCTCGCTTCAATTGGGGAAAGTACTGTGTTCATCGTTTTTCCTTTTTATTATTTTGATAATTCCATCTCAACACCTAACAATGCAGTAACTAGTGTTCAGACAAAATTGGTACTCGTTTCTTTCTGCCCTGTTCATCAATCATTATGATCTTAGAACGGTTTAGCTCTATTTCCACGACTTCCAAATAAGTACGCTCTTGTACATACGCATCACGAAGCTTGTTTTGTTCTGCTGAAGATTCAGTGACATTGTCGTCCAATTCTTCGTTTTCCAATTGTTGTTGATTCATTTCACATTTCGTATCAATGCAGTATCTACATGGGATACTAACTTGAACGGTAAGATAAAAACAATCACACATCAGCGAGAGTGACGAATAATTAAACAACCTTACTTTTGCTTTGATCTAAAGACTGTTACATCATCAATTGATGTGCTTTAATCAGAAGCAGACAACGTATTTGACTAATAGGAAAAGGAATCTATGAGCAGCGTATTTGAAATTGTTAACCAAGCACGACGTAAGAACAAACTTAAGCGTGAACTTTTAGACAACGAAAAGAAAGTTCGTGACAACCGTAAGCGTGTCGACCTTCTTGATAACCTACTTGATTACATCAAGCCAGAGATGACCCACGACGAGATCCTAGGCATTATCAAAAATATGAAAGCTGACTACGAAGACCGTGTTGATGACCACATCATCAAGAGCGCTGAGATTTCTAAAGCTCGCCGTGACATCAGCCGTCGCATTCGTGAACTGACAGAAGAAGACAAGCAAATCCAAGGTAAGAAGTAATCTAACCTCGCTAATTTACTTGTAACAATGTTAGTAACCCACTCTTAGTAGTGGGTTTTTTTTACCTAAACTCCAGCGTCTATACTTAAGCATCTAAACCTAACCGTCTAGGCTTAAGCGTACCTAAGCAAAATGAATGAAACTCAACAGCAGTATCAAACTAAATAACGAGTGTACACTAGCGATGGAGAGACTTTATGTACGGAAGTATTCTGATTACCTTGGCGTTATCAACGACACAACCTTACCCTGAAAAATTTGAGAAACTTTATACCGAAGAAACCGAAATCACTTATGACGATCTCGTGGTCGATGTTCATGGCTACAAGGTTCCGACCCGATCAGCATTTCGAGGTTGGATGCTCCTCAATCACGCTCAAGACCAAGTGAGAGCAATCGGACAACAACTCAAGGACAATGGCGTTACTCAGAGCATGCCTCTGCATCTCGTTCTATTGCAAGGGACGGATTGGGCAATGAGTAATACAACCTTGTTTACCCTCCCAAATAAGAAACATGTGCCAAACATGATCAATACCCTGAAGTACATACAACAATATATTGAGCCTGAAATCGGTGTTGTTATACCAGTATCTGGAGAGCGAACCGATATCTACAATCAACAAGCTGGTGGTGCACTGCGAAGTAAGCACTTAGAGTTTTGTGCCTTAGACCTAGTGCCTGCAAATGACATTACTCGCGAAGATCTACACGTGAAACTTAAAAAGATTCATTCGGAATTCGGGCAAAAAAATAATGTTGGGCTTGGTTTATATTCAGGTGTTCGATTCCACATCGATACTTGTGGGTTTAGACAATGGTAAAGAAACACGATCAAGTCATAAAGACCTGCAATTCGCACGTGTCACTTAGACTATAAAAACAAGCGAAATTACATAAGATTATGATTTTAAATGTAAATTAAAACTGGAACGCTAATTGATATTAATAACAAGTATCATAATTATTAATAGCAATTAGGAATTCAATATGAAGACGATGACTCAACGCTTTCAAACTCTGCTTTCTGTTTCAAACTTCAGTCTAGCTATCACAACCTTGCTTATGCTTCTCAGTATTATTGTTGCTTATCCAATGGCCGATCACTTCTCACTGCCAATTCAAATCGTCGCCCACATCAGCACCATCTTAGTCGCAGCCTTGCTGAACATCAGCTATGTCGGTCGTTGCCTTGCACAATACAACCTTGGATTGGAAGTTCGTTAAGTAGCGCCGCGCTAGCCTTGATACGGGAGCCCTAGACAATATCAAGGCTACTGAAAAGATCGTACAGCTGGTGAGATTTATAGGGTTTAGGTAAGTAGGCGTTCATACCGGCTTCAAAACAATCTTTGATGTCTTCTTCTAGAACACTGGCGGTTAAAGCTATGATGGGTAATGGTGTGACTTGTTGATCGGCTTCCCACTGACGTATCGCACGAGTCGCCGTTATGCCATCCATAACAGGCATCATGCAGTCCATTAAGATTGCATCAAACTGAGCACCCTGGGTGATGACATCCACCGCTTCTTGGCCATTACTGGCAATCAAATATTCATAACCCGCTTGCTCAAGGAAGAAGCTCGCTATTTTTTGATTCATCAGATTGTCTTCAACGATCAAAATGCGTCGATTCAGAGAGCGAACTTCTTCATCTTTTGCTTCCACTTGAGGCGTTTGCTCTTCGCCCACATCGAGAGATTGTAAGCTGGTTAAGAAACGTCGGCCCAAGAATGGCAAGGTATGAGTCGAGTGGACCGTTTCTCTGATTAGGTTGGTTTTAAATAGGTGATGCTGACAAACGATGACGCGAGCAAGAGGATATATCACCTTCAACGTCGCAAGATCTTTTTCCATAGAGTGGTGCAAGGTATGACAATAAAGTATGAAGTCACTTTCTTTTACACTTTCACTAAGGGCAGCAATGGATGACACCACATTGACTCGAACATTCAAACGCTCACACTCTTTAACGAGCTGATCGAGGTAATTGAAAGAGTTCGAGATGATGGTCGCTCGGCTCAGGTTATCGAAAGTTTGAACAGGCGCTTCTACAACATCGACATACAAACAAAAAGTGAATGTAGAGCCCTCTCCTTTCACTGAACGCGCGGTAATGTAACCACCCATCAAATCAACAAGCTGTCGACAAATCGCAAGCCCTAACCCCGTACCGCCAAATTGACGGGTAATGCTGCCATCTTCTTGAGTGAAAGGTTCAAATATGGACTCTAACTTCTCGGGCTCAATCCCAATCCCGGTATCAGACACGCTGCATTCAAGCTTGCCCCTGCCCATAGACATAGGTGTATAAGCAATGTCAGTTGTAATTGTGCCCTTAGACGTAAATTTGATGGCATTAGAAAGCAGATTGGTCAGCACCTGTCTCACGCGGTACTCATCGAAAAACAGTTGTGACGGCGTTTGATAATCGATATTGATGTCGAGCTCAATATCCTTACTTATCGCTTTCGACTGAATCACACTCACAGAGTCATAAACCGCTTCTCGCAAATCAGCATTGTGTCGTGACAACATCAAGTTACCCGACTCGATTTTAGACAGGTCGAGTATGTCATTCAGCAGCACCAGTAAAGAGTGAGAGGACGATTCGATATCCCCCAGTACTTCTTGTTGATTTGGGCTCAGTTGGCTTTGAGATAAGATCTCAGCCATGCCAATGATCCCGTTAAGTGGCGTGCGTATTTCATGTGACATATTTGCTAAGAATGCGCTTTTGGCTTTGTTAGCCGAAATCGCGTCTTCTTTTGCTGTTATCAACTCTTTGTTGTGCAGATAGTTGCGTTCCATCACTCGATTTAGGGTTTCAGTGAACTCGGCAAGCTCATCGTTCCCTTGGATACGAATCACCTTTGGCTGGCCGTAGCTATCAGCGCATTCCGACACACCTTTCAAGATAATCGACAGGTTTCTGTTTAAGCGCAGAGATGTCGCAACCCCAAGCCACATCAAAACACCAGAAGCGATGAGTATAAGCAACGTCATGACCAAGGTTTGGCTTTTCTGCAACGCGATATTCTTGGTCAGTTCAAACTGTATTTGATTGGTGTAAGCGCCAATCGCGTTTGAAATAGCCCGTTTTTTAACCTCTAAGCTTTTCAAGTGTTGATATATTTCGGGTGATGAAAAGTCCCCTTTGAGGATTCGAGATATAAATTTGTCTTGAAAATCATCTTTGGCGACCGCGTTTAGCAGTTGCCTAATTTCAGGTGAACGAGTATCAGAGCGGAAAAATGTATCAAGCAACTGTTGCTGCCTCTCTAGCGCACCTACATAGCTCAATAAATATTGATTTCTTAGCTCGGGCGAGCGATACAAACTGAAGCTTAACCACGCTTCTCTCTGAGTCCAAAACACATAATGCGTAAGATTGATAAACATCGCTTCCGCTTGACCAATATTGCCATCGACTAAAGCCATGCGATATTCGGACAGCTCCATCAGCACGTCTTTTAACAAGTCGAAAGCGCGCTCTGTCAATTTTCTGCTGTCTGTCGTTTCAGGTGTACTAGCTAGGATCATCAACAACTTTTTCAATTCAGCTAACTGAGGGTCAATACTCCAATTGCTGTCGAACCGTTGAAGTCGCATTCCATACTGAGTCAGTCTATCCAGTTCTGATTGCAGTGTTAAAAGCAACTGACCTTTCTCAGGGGAATCATTAGACAGCACCAACCATCGATAAGCATCACTTGAAACCGTATTAAAAAATTGAAGCGCTTCGACCTTAATACGCGTTGTTTCAAGGTGATTCATCTTCTCATCGTTCTTAAGCACTTCATTCACTGTAAACCCGAACATAATGAGTACAGAAACCGTGGAAAGAAAAATAAGACGCCATCTAATTGACATATTTATCATTTTTATAACGACTCCCTTCCCGAAAGTAATTTACCTAGCCCAAATTAAGAATAGGACATTAACAGGGGGTTATTGATCAAATTGGATATGAACAAATGATACTCTGAGCCCAGAACGAAAAATTAGAATCAACAGGCATCCAAAACAGGGCTTTAAAGCGGAGGAGTCTGCTTTACTAAGTGAGATTGAGACAAGCCGATTTTAGACAAGTGAACGTTACGTGAGAGAGGTCTACTCGAGGAGGTTTCTACAAATGAGATGTAAGCAAGCGAGGTTTTAGTGAGCGAAATGTAAACAAAAGACGTTTTCTCCAGTTATTATCACCGGCATAACAAGTACACATCCACATTCTGCGGCTCAACTAGACTGTGAATAATGACTCTGCGTGCTAACAAAGTGGATAGTTAGGTTAAAATTGTGACATCCAATCGTTTGCGTGATGCACTTTTCACACTCAAGCTAGGCTTATTCAAAGGTCAAACATCAATACTCGTTAATTCCCTTATTTATCGTTTACTGTTTACGTGTAACTTGAGTTAGCGATCACACCTTTAATGTTCAATATGACCTGTATTACATATTATCCTTTGAATTGAGTATTTTTTGACGAAAAATAAGTGCTACAGATTATTAAAGTCAATAGTCTTTATCTACGTTCAAACCTTGATTTATGGCTAATATAAAGCCAATTTGCAGATATTTTGTCTGCATTTATTTTTCCTAGCAGAATAACCCGTCGTACCTTACAATCCTGCCACATAAAAATTACAAGTTACACACAAGGTATATCAGCACATTTAAGTGGCAATAAAGACCACAGACTGATGCCTCAAATCCCCTATGCTGATTGGCTTCCCTACAACCGCCATGAATGCAGAAACTTAACGTGAAAGGTCCCGAGTAAAGATGAGTCCCGAAAAGCACCTCCTAGATTGGCAAACTAGTCAAACCATTGCTGAATCCATCGCTCCAACTTTAGGTCAGTTATACCGTCAAAAAGGCGTAGAAGTTATCCTCTTTGGTAAGACCTTAGTTAACGCGACAACTATCGACATCATCAAAGCTCACCGCATCGCAAAACGTTACACTGGTTCTCCTCTTACAGCAGAACAGACTCAACCTATTATTCAACACCTTCTCTCTATGGACTTATCTCCATGTCGTATTGATGTTGGTCGCCTTGCGCATTCATTCTGGCAAGATCGCGAAGACACACATGGGTTGGATGATTTCCTACAAACTGCACTTATCGAATCGCTTGAAGGCGATGCAATGACAGAACCTCGTGACGTTGTATTGTACGGTTTTGGTCGTATTGGCCGACTGCTAACTCGTCTGTTGATCGAGAAAAGTGGCCCGGGGTACCCACTGCGTTTACGTGCAATCGTTGTACGCGGCGGCAAAGATGGCGACCTAGAAAAACGTGCAAGCCTGCTTCGTCGTGACTCTGTACACGGCCAATTCAACGGCAGCATTGTTGTAGACCAAGAACGCAAAGCGATCATCGTTAACGGTAACTTCATCCAAGTTATCTACGCAAACAAACCAGAAGAAGTGGATTACACGGCTTACGGTGTTGAAAATGCACTTGTGGTTGATAACACAGGCGTATGGCGTGACGCGGAAGGCCTGAGCCAACACGTTGCGTGTAACGGTGCGAAGAAAGTGCTACTGACTGCACCTGGTAAAGGCGACATCAAGAACGTGGTATTTGGTGTGAATGAAAATGTTATTCAGCCAGAAGACACCATCATCTCTGCAGCAAGCTGTACTACTAACGCAATCACGCCAGTATTGAAAGCGGTTCACGACAAGTTTGGCGTGCTGTCTGGTCACATCGAAACGGTGCACTCATTTACCAATGATCAAAACCTAATCGATAACTTCCACTCGGGTGATCGTCGTGGTCGTGCTGCATCATTGAACATGGTACTGACATCGACTGGCGCTGCTAAAGCAGTATCAAAAGCGATGCCGGAAATGGAAGGTAAGCTAACAGGTAATGCGATTCGCGTTCCTACGCCAAACGTTTCAATGGCAGTTGCGAACCTAAACCTTGAGAAAGGCACAAACAAAGAAGAGTTGAACGAGTACCTGCGTGAAATGGCGCTGTCTTCTGCTTTGTCTGCACAAATTGATTACACAGACTCGACTGAGATTGTATCTACCGACTTGGTTGGCTCTCGTCACCCAGGTGTGGTTGACGGTGTGGCGACTATCGCACAAGACAACCGTGCCGTGCTGTACATTTGGTACGATAACGAGTTTGGCTACAGCTGCCAAGTTGTTCACTGTATGGAACAGATGATGGGTGTACGCTACAAGACATACCCAGAAGTTTAATTAACTTCGCTCTTGTAGATACGTCCATCGCAACAAGCTCCACAACATAATAACTATATCTGCGAAGTCTGTATGGACTTCGCAACCCCTTTTGTTTTACTCCCCCGTATAAACAAGAGGGTTGCCACTTAGATCTGCTCTCTCTAACTGATCTAGGTGGCCTTTTTACATCTAGCGCCCTAACTTTTATCGCTATAATAAGATCTTGTCTTCATCACTCTTGCACAGCTTTACGTCTGTTATAACTCAACCTCAACTTCTGACTGAATCGAGCTTGAACATGCAAGCACGTAGCCCTGTTCAATCTGCTCTGGCGTCAATGTTTCTTGGCTGCTTGATTCCACAGATCCTTTGGTCACTTTGCATTTACACGAACCACAAATCCCACTACGACAAGCGATAATAATTGGAACGCCTGCTTTTTCTAATGAATCCGCCAATGGTGTGCCAGTTTCCGCTTCAACTTCAGCGCCGAACGCAGGCACAAATACCTTAACAGCACTATTCGTATCGTCAGCAATTTCGGCGTTTGACGCTTCTGATTGAGCATCCTGAGTAGCAGGAGTAAAGCTTTCTTGATAGAAGTTATCCATGTTGAACTCAAGCTCTTTCAGATAACTCTCAATATCTTGCATGAAGCCGACAGGCCCACACAGGTAAACCGTTCTATCTAAGATATCTGGGCTCAGTTTCACCAACCAGTTTTTATCTAAACGACCTTGAGGGGCGGTTGTTCCTTCGTTGTCTTTTAACAGCAGTTTTAAGTTGAAATTCGCATGTGATTCATCGAGCTGATGAAGTTCTTGAAAGTAGATAGTCTCAAGCTTGTTGCGTGCCATGTGGACGAAATCAATCTCAATGTCACTGTCTTGAGACAGCCAATATTTTACCATCGCCATTACGGGTGTAATGCCACAGCCCGCACTCACTAGCGTTACTTTCTTTGTTGCCGTTGGCATGCAATCAATACAGTTAAACGAGCCTGCCGGCTTCAACACAGAAACCTCGTCACCTTCATCAAGCTCATCAACAATAAAGTTCGAAACCAAGCCACCTTCCACACGCTTGACCGTCAACTTCAGGCGGTTATCTTCGGGGCAAGAAGCCACGGAATAAGCACGGTAATCCGTTTTCGTCGGCATATCTAAACCCAAGGTGATGAACTGACCGGGCTTAAAATTGAAATGTAAATCTTGTGGAATACTGCCAAGCTCAAAGCTGACCGTATCTGGCGTCTCGTGCCATTTCTTTAAACACACTAAATTGATTGAATCGCTATCCGACCATGCATACATAGTTCACACACCTCACTGATACTAAAGAATTAAATCTAAAAAGCCCCGCCGCTGCACGTTCCTAGAGAACAGCAACAACGGGGCTTGGGAGTGGGCTTAGATTAAGCCGCTAAGATTGTTTTAAGATCTTGCTCTGGCGTTGAGATAGAACGCATATCGAACTCGTCTTGAATAATCTTTAGTAGGTTTTCAGTTAGGAATGCAGGCGCTGTTGGGCCTGTGTAGATACCTTTCACACCCAGTGCGAACAGAGTAAGCAGGATAACGATCGCTTTTTGCTCGAACCAAGAAAGAACAAGTGTTAGTGGTAGTTCGTTGATGCCACAATCAAACTCTTGAGACAGCGCAAGAGCAAGCTGAATCGCTGAGTATGCATCGTTACATTGGCCAACATCGAGCAGACGTGGAATACCGTTAATGTCGCCGAATTGGTTTTTGTTGAAACGGAATTTACCACATGCCAATGTCAGGATTACTGAATCTTCTGGCGCTTGAGCTGTGAAATCTGTGTAGTAGCTACGTTCAGATTTGTCGCCGTCACAACCACCCACTAGGAAGAAGTGTTTGATGTTGCCTTCTTTCACTTGTTCAACAACCGCAGGCGCTGCTTCCATCAAGGCGTTACGACCAAAACCGACAGTGATCATTTGCTCGATCTCGTCATGCTTAAAGCCTTCTTGCGCAAGAGCACAATCGATCACTGCACTGAAATCGTCACCTTCAAGGTGAGCAACACCCGGCCAGCCTACGATGCTACGCGTAAATAGGCGGTCAGCGTACGAGCCCACATCTGGGTTAAGCAGACAGTTAGATGTCATTACGATCGCACCTGGGAAGTTCGCAAATTCTTTTTGCTGGTTCTGCCAAGCGCTGCCGTAGTTACCCGCAAGGTGCGGGTACTTGTTTAGTTCAGGGTAGCCGTGTGCAGGTAGCATCTCACCGTTGGTGTAAACGTTAATGCCCTTGCCTTCCGTTTGTTGAAGGATCTTTTCTAGATCATGCAGGTCGTGACCAGAAACAAGGATACAGTGACCTCGCTTCGTCTTCACATTCACGGTTGTTGGTTGAGGGTGACCGAAGGTATCTGTCTCGCCTTTATCCAACATTTCCATGACCTTGTAGTTCATTAAGCCGATCTGCATAGACGTATCTAACAGTTGTTTTAGGTCTGATGGATCTGTACCTAGGAACGCCATGATTTCATGGTATTCAGCGAAAATAGCATTATCAGTTTGACCAAGAACACGTGCGTGCTCCATGTAAGCTGCTGCACCTTTTAGACCGTATAGGCAAAGAAGGCGAAGACCAATCACATCTTCGTGTTGAGAGTCGTGACCACGGTTTACCGCCGCTTGAGGGGCAAGCGCCAATAGCTCTGAAGAGTCCGTTGGAAGGTCGAATTGAGCAGCAGCAGAAAGCGCTGGGATCTCAAAACCAATCAATGTCGCTGCCGCGCGAACCTGTTGCTCTAAACGCTGCTTGAATTCATGGGACTGTTGTGCGAATTCGATGATACGAGCAGGGTCGAAGTTAACGTTGGTTAGTGTTGCGAAAAACGCTTTTGGCGCCCACTCGTCGATTTCAGTATCAATAACATCACACGCACGGCCCAAATTGGCCCAAAAAGAAACACCTTGAAGAGAATGCACCAACACGTCTTGAAGGTCGGATACTTCCGAAGTTTTACCACACATACCTTGTGCGAAAGAACAGCCTTTTACGGTTGGGGTTTGAATTGTTTGTTCACATTGAATACAGAACATATAAGGGCTCCAGTAATTTTTATTAACTGTAAGTACTTTGCTTACAGTGACTTATTCCAACCCCTATAGAGCATCAAGCGTGCCAACTTTTAACATATTGATTTTATTAAACTTAGTTTTATTCCATGTTTTTAGTGCGTGATTATGACTACATATAAACTCCCTAACAGCACACATCCGTGTCATAGTGACTCTCAGAGATTTATTAACGGCGTTCATGTTTCGTTCAGAATAGAAGCGATAAAGTAACAACATAGAAAAAGAGGAATGAATATGAAAAATATATTAGTTACGATTGTTGCATTGTTTACTGGCCTTTTGGCGTTATTCACAAGCTTGATCCTTGCTATTCCTTTAGCTATTGCAGCTTTAATTACTGGCAAGCGCATTCAGAATCAAATGAAGAAACAAGGTTTCGCAGCTCATATGAACACTCGTCAGTCATCAACCAATGATGCCGGTGTTATTGAAGGTGAATACGAAGACCTTTCAAGCAAAAAGTAACCTAAACTTTAGTTTCAGACATAGTGAAAGCACAACAGAGACAAGATTACATAATGCAAAGAAAGCCCCTCCTAGCACTGCTGGCCTTAACGACTTTAAGTCTCGTTGGTTGTTCCAACGAGACACCGATACCCGCTTACGAAACATCTCCAGACTTGCCTAGCTATCAGCAAGACAGCTTTGATGCCTACGTCAATGACACACAAGATTGGTTATTGAAAAACCGCGTGTTCATGACGGAAGACAAGCAACTCGAGATCCAACTCAATTCACCAACCGAGTATCAACCAACCTCGCCAAACGGCAAGGCGGTATTATTGGTTCATGGATTAGGCGACTCACCTTACTCATTTAAAGACATCGCTACCCATTTGGCAGAGCAAGGTTACTTAGTGAGAACCGTATTACTTCCGGGTCACGGCAGTCGCGTGGGTGATTTAATGCAGCCGAGCCTAGAAGATTGGCAAGGTGTGGTGGCTCATCATACGAAGTTACTTGAGCAAGAGTATGATTCTGTTTGGCTAGGCGGCTATTCAACCGGCGCGAACCTCGTGACTTCACAGGCGATGAACGATCCAAAGATCTCTGGGTTACTGCTGTTCTCACCTGCGTTTCAACCGAGCTCGTCTGCCGTTCAATACGCGGGACTAGCAAGCTACTTTGTCACTTGGGCGGATCAAGATCCTGAAGACAATGTGTTGCGTTACAACTCGTTGCCAATGAATGGTGCATCGGTTTACTACGAGACATCAGAAGTCGTACGTGGTGACTTACAAGATAAACACTTCGATAAACCAGTTTTTATTATGATGAGTGAAGGCGACAGCGTGATTGACACCAACTACGTTCAGCAAGCCTTTACTGAATCTATGCCGAATCCAAACAATGTGTTGGTTTGGCAAGGAGAGACGACTCTCGAGGATCCTCGCGCTGTTCAGTACAGCATGAAGATCCCAGAGCAACGCATCTCGAACGGCTCTCACATGGGCTTACTGTTCTCACCAAACAACCCTTATTACGGAATCAATGGTAGCGAGAAGATTTGCTCCAATGGTCAGGCAGAAGGGTTTGAAGAACAATGCAATGCAACCAGTGAGGTTTGGTACTCAGCTTGGGGCTATCGTGAAGAAGGGAAGAACCATGCGCGTTTGACCTACAACCCCTACTTCTCAGACTCGATGGCGAAGCTAGATGCCGTACTGAACTCTGAAGGCTAATAAGCTCAAGTCTTCCAAAAGCTAATCCAGAGAAATCAAAAAGGCTCACTAGATAACGTCTAGTGAGCCTTTTTTAATGAGTGTCGTTTCTGGTGAACGTCTAGGGTCTGTTGACCTTTAGAGCTGATTTTTGCAGCACTTTGTGGGGAATTTCTACAAGGCAGAGGCTTTGAAGTGTAGCTAGCCTACATGAGAAGCCGATAACGCAGTAGAAATGAACCACAAAGGCTGCCCGAAGGGTTCGGCTAGAATCGTTTTATGCTTTGTTAAGAAGTATTAACTTAGAATGACTAGGCTACATACTCCTTGCCGCGCCTAAAACGATTCTATCTCGAACAAAATTTAACCACTAAAAGTTAACAGACCCTAGTTACTTATTCTTATCGTTTACTGCTATATCGTCCACACCACGCGAACAGCAAGCAGGATCAGCACCACGCCAGATAGTCGATCAATCAACTGAGCTTTCGAGCGAATACGTTCAACAATCAACGGGCTAGACAGTACCAAGGTGATAAAGGTGTACCAAAGGCCGTCGACAATCAGCGGCGTTGAGACAATAATCACTTGATTGGTCAGTTCATTACCTAGCGCTACAAATTGGCTAAACAGAGCGATGAAGAACAATGCGATCTTTGGGCTCAAGATAGAGATCAAGAAAGCCTCACGAGCAGACTGCATGTAACTCATCTTTTCACCCGCTTCTAATTTCGCGGCAACACCACCTTTCGAACGTAACGCATTAACGCCAAGATAAAGCAGATAAGCAGCCCCCGCTAAGCTAATACCTTTAAATAACATTGGGGATTGCTCAAGCACAACGGCTAAACCAACAATGGTTGCGAACGCATAAATACCGATACCAGCAGCGTGTGACCAAGCTGCGATAAGCCCGTTCATACGGCCACCAGCCAAACTGTGTTTAGCGATCATCGCCAAGCTTGGGCCCGGAGACATTGCACCCAACAAGCAAATCGCTAATAAAGAAAACCAAATTGTTACTGTCATCATTCCATTCCTAATAAAATAAAGCGTTCCAGCTGAACGCTCTACGCTTAATACTCAATACTTGGCACTTACCATAATTCGCAGGAGGTATTATTTGAAATCAAAGATTATCATCACACCTATGATTTCAAGTCATACTGATATTGTAACTCGACTTTTGCATGGCTTGGAATGCTTTTTCTCGCGCCCATTTGTGGGCAGAGTCGTTGTCATATTTAGGATGCCACATTAACCAATAGGTATGCATTTCCGTATCAAATGGCAACGAAAAGTAGGTAGTATCGAGGTGTCGACCTAGGTTATAGGCGATATGTTCTGGCACGATCATCAGATAGTCGTCTTGCAATAACACAGTACCAGCAGATGAAAAGAACGGAACCTGTAAAGCCACTCTTCGCTTCAGCCCTTGCTTCTTCAATACTATGTCCGCGTAACTGTCTTTATCTCCACCACCCGTCACTTTGATGTGAGAGTAGTGAACAATATCTTCTGCACTCAAAACCGCTTGTTGAGCCAGCGGGTGCGACTTTCGCATCAAACACACCGACTTATCTTCACCAAGTTTGATACTTGAGACATGTTCTGGCTTTGTGGGAAACATACTGGAAGCCAAATGAATCCCAGACTCGTTCAGTGCTTCAAGGTAGTTTGGCTGCCACAATCGATAAGCCAAATTAATGTTCGGCGCTTCAGCAGACACCTCTGCCACAATCACAGGAAGAATATACTGAGCGACATAATCACTCGAAGACAACACCAATTCACCCTGCCAGTCTTGCGGCTCGAAGGGTTTATCATCTAACAGGTGGTCAAACTCGCCAAGCAGGTCGTCGAGTTTACCTTTGAGTAGCAATGCACGGTTGGTCGGCACCAGTTTGTTGCCGTCACGGACCAGCAAAGGGTCGCCACACAAATCACGTAACTGGCTGAGCTGACGGCTCACCGCGGATTGTGTGATATGCAAACGTTGGGCGGCACGGCTCACATGACACTCTTCAAGAAGTACATGCAGTGAACGCAGTAGGTTTAAGTTGATATTGCCTAACATGAATGCACCGTCGCATTCTGTTTGTTGAAAAACTCGGTCAAAACCGTATGAGTCATTAAGTGGCGAAGATCCGGGTAACTTTGCAGCTGATCGCGAACTCGGTTCAAGCTCTCCATGCTTTCCACTTCCACGTACAACATCATATCTGTCTCACCGCTAATAGAGTGGCACCATTGCACCTCATCAATACTCTGGATTTGTTTCGCGTAAGACTCACAACTATGGTCACTACTCGACATGTCGAACTTCAACAAGATATAAGCGCACACATTCTTCGTTTGGTTGGGTTCTGCCACTTGAGCGCAGTAGCCCGTAATCACTTTGTCGCTTTCCAGTTTCTTGATTCTGGCGTTCACCGCTGAGCGCGAGAGGCTGACATCTCGGGCGATATCGCTCACTGAGCATCGTGCATTGGTTTTGAGAATATCCAAAATCTGGCGATCAAATTTATCCATGCTTCTGATTCTTTTCATTTATTGTTCTATTTATAACGCCTAATTTGACACAACTTTCCTACTTATAACAGCCATTCTGACAGCCGACACTTTCACACTGAATCGGATTAATACCGTTAAAATGACGGTGTCTTACGACGTTTCGCTAGCTGTATTATTGATGTCAACAATGTATGCTCTCAATCATAACTTCTCACACACCAGAAGAAAGTTACTGGAAGACCGTGACCAGAATCAAATAGCTAGGAGAGCGAATGACACAACTCAAACAAGAAATCACGCTTATTTCAGGAATCGGACAACTCTCGACGACCTTGCTAGGCACTGGATTATTTATGATCCCTGCGATCGCAGCAGGCATTGCAGGACAGTTGTCTCTTCTCGCTTGGTTAATCCTGTTTATCGCTATTTGCCCGATTGCACTGACCTTCGCATCATTAGGAAAACGCTACCCGAATGCAGGTGGTACTGCCTATTTTGTGCGCCAGGCGTTTAGCGAGCGATTAGAAACAAGCGTGGCGTGGTTGTTTGTGAGTGTTATTCCTGTCGGTATTCCAGCGGCCATTGCACTGGCTGGTGGTTTTGCTCAACAATTGTTACCCGCACCTCTCGATACACCACTTGGTGCTCAATCCTTTACCGTCGCCCTGCTTATTGCCGTCAATTTGATGGGCAGTAAATCTTCTGGCCGACTGCAAACCGTGATCGCATTGTCGATTTTTGCCTTAGTCAGCGCTTTTGTTTGGAAAGCCGACATCACGGCAACCGATGTTGCTCTTCCTGCCATCTCATCCAATTCAATGTGGTCTATCGGCGCTGCTTTAGCTGTCATGTTTTGGTGCTTTGTCGGAATAGAAGCTTTTGCTCACATGGGAGAGGAATTCAAAAATCCACAACGTGACTTCCCAATCGCCATCATTGCAGGCTGTTTTGTTGCGGGGCTAGTGTACTGGGCTTGTTCAGTAGTGATTCTTAAGCTGGGTGCTTTCGGTTCATCTGAATTCGATGCCGCATCCATCCCTTGGGTAACAGAACAACTGTTTGGTAATGGCTTCAAAACCGTCATCAGCGTGCTGGGGTTCTTTGCTTGCTTTGCCAGCCTAAACCTTTACACACAAAGCCTGTCTCGGATGATCTGGGCTCAGGCCCGCCAACACAGCCCTGCAAGTCGAATGGCTCAACTGAACAGCCGCGGCGTACCGCTCTACCCAACGTTAGCAATTGGCTTTGTCGTGCTTATTTCGTGTGTGATTGGTGAGCTGTCTAATTTAGACCTTGAGTTCTTTCTCAAGCTCGCCAACGGTATTTTTGTTCTGGTTTATCTGCTCGCAATGTTAGCCGCTTGCCGATTACTAACAGGCGCATCTAGATACACTGCCATGCTTTCATTGGTCATCTGTACCTTGGTGTTTATCTGTTTAAGTTGGTCGATGCTCTATGCTGTGATTGTTTTTGTGACATTGTCACTCCCTTGGCGGAAGTGGCTAGGTAAAGGTAAACCCACCGTCTCTATCGACAAGTTGTAACTCGATTCGTGATGAATCAGAAAATGGTAAACAAGCCCTACCAATATTACTGATAAAAAAGCCGAGCGATCTGTTTGATCTTCGGCTTTATGTCAGCCAATCGGATATTTCCAAACCCCAACACCACCCCACTCCAATCACGAGCATCACTTGATCCATATTCATAAAAATCAAACGGACGAATGATGATATTTTCAAGCTCAGCTCTATGACTCCATTCAGTCTCAGATATACCTTGATACCACTTCACGGTCACATGTAGCCCTGCTGCCTGACTGATCACTTCAAGATCACCGTTAAACTCGCTTTCAATCGCTTCTATCATCGCTTCATACTTGAGTTTGTATGACCGACGCATCTTTCTAATATGACGCAGCAAGTCGCCTTCTCGAACAAAATCCGCCAAAGCTTCCTGTGTGTGGGACGCCGTGTCTCCAGTGAGCGCGTCTTTGATCTCAAGACACTTCGCCACCAGACTTTCTGGCACCACTAAGTAACCTAAGCGGAGTCCGTTGAACATGACTTTACTCAGCGAACCAACATAAATGATTCGTTCATCAAACCCGAGTTTACCCGCTAAGCCTTGCATACTGGTGTAAGGGCGATGAGCAAACTGGAACTCACTGTCATAGTCATCTTCAATGATCCATGACTGATGTTGATTGGCCCAGTCGATCAGTTTAAGGCGTTGCTCAGTATTTAAAGTCGTGCCCATTGGGTATTGGTTACTCGGTGTGACATACAGAGCCTTAGCATTACTGGCCAACACTTTTTCAATATCTAGCCCCACCTTTTCACGCACACTTACACGATCCAGCTCTAATCTCAACAGATCGATAATTTTATGCACTTGTCGATAACCGGGCTCTTCCACGAGGATTTTTTCGCCCATCGCTAACGTCGCCATTAATCCGATTGAGATGGCTTGCTGCGCACCTGCGGTGATGATGATTCTGTCGGCATTACAATGAACGGAACGACTGCTTGCAAGATACCCACTCAACGCTTCCCTCAAGGCTGAGCTTCCCTGAACCTCTTGATTGCCCGCAATGTTCTGACGTGTAGAGTGACGTTGCAGCAACCTCTGCCATTTCGCAAAAGGGAACGCATCTAAGTCAGGAACTCCTGGGGCAAAGCTGCGGTTAATGTCGTTAGGTGTCGCTATGTTTGTACTCGGTTTACTGACTGTTTGTTTGACCTTCGGATCCTGAACACTGTTTGGCTTAGACAAACTTAGAAAGTGTTCTGGTTGTTCAACCGAGACATAAAACCCTGAGCCTTGCTTACTCTCGATATAGCCTTCAGTAACCAGTTGTTCGTACGCATAAATCACCGTATTTCGACTCACCGATAACTCGACAGCCAACTTACGTGTTGAAGGTAACTTACTGCCCTTGCTCCATAAATCTTGAACGATCTTCTCTCTTATCGCGTGGAACAAGGCGGTTTGACGCGTGCCGTGTTGTTCGTCTAACTGTAGATCACCGACATCGATAGGCTGCATAACTGGATCCAAATAGTGTTTAAAAGTGGCTCTATTTAAGCGTGTTTCAATGATGCCTCGTATCCAGATGTATACCGAAGAGAAGTACGTGCTGATGCGAGTTAACCACCAAGCGATTCGTAATATTAAGGTCGGTCAACCTGCGGAATTTGCGACAGCGGTATACCCAGGAAAAGTGTTCTCTGCAACCGTAGAAGGCATTGTAGAAGCCACTGGTGAAGCGCAAGCAAGTTTGCTGGGTATCGATGAGCAGGTTCGTGTTACCACAGGCAAAAACCTTCAGAACAAGCACCACTTTGTTCGTTTAAAAATTGATGAGGCAGAGGGTTACGATATTCCTGTTGGCTCTGTCGGATTAGCGTGGGTAAGCGGTGAGAAGCCTATCAGCTTTATGGCGTTCCTAGACGTAATACGCGGGATCATCATTAGAATGAAGTCTCAACTGTACTTCTTCTACTCCATCTAATACTTCCTATTGGTGAAACAATACCCAAGGCCGTGCGCTCTTAGATCGCACGGGCTTTTTGTTTATTTCACCATTCGTCGCCAGAAAGAACACAAACCCAAAAAACGAATAAACACTCTAAAGTTGCAAATCGCAATTGCATTTTGCAATTGGGTATTTCAAAAACGCAAATTAAACGCTCAAATACGCACCAAATTGCTATAAAACTGCCGTTTTACGTGGTTTTAAAAGTTGGCACACTAACTGCAATGTATATATTGACCCTTCTTAAGCCGAGGGTCACCTAGCCAACTGACGTTGTTAGTGAACCTATTCTTGTTCACAAAATATATAGGCCAATTGCGATTATTGCGATTGGCTATTTTTTTGCCTGCAGTTTGGCCAACCGCCCTCTTTTTCGATACAGACACCCATTCAGACGTATAATAATAAGCATTCATAGCCAACCAAGAACAGCAGATAACCAACGCATTATAGAAAACGTTTTCTATTTTTTTTTTAAAAATAAAGGCAGAAAATAACCCTATGTTTTACAAGATAATCACTGCAATAACTGGTTTTTATGGACCCTTATTGACAAAATTAGCATTGACTATGTGATTTATATCACCATAATGCGCACGTTTGCCTGCAATACGGCGACCGTTAATTTTAATTTTGATCATTTGCGGAGGTAAAAAATGGCTGCTGATAATAACTACAGTCTAGGGCCGGTTCCTACATCGGCTAGGAAAGGAGTCGCTTCACTCACCATGGTAATGCTTGGACTCACTTTCTTCTCTGCAAGTATGTGGACAGGTGGTTCACTCGGGACAGGTCTTTCATTCAACGATTTCTTCCTCGCCGTTCTCATCGGTAACCTAATCCTCGGTATTTACACTTCTTTTCTTGGCTACATCGGCTCATCTACTGGCCTCTCTACCCACCTTCTTGCTCGTTTCTCTTTCGGTACTAAAGGCTCATGGCTTCCTTCTGCTTTACTTGGTGGTACACAAGTCGGTTGGTTTGGTGTGGGTGTTGCGATGTTTGCTATTCCAGTACAAAAAGCAACGGGCATTGATACCAACACCTTGATTATCGTATCTGGCTTATTGATGACGGGTACAGTGTACTTCGGCATTCAAGCGCTAATGGTGCTTTCAGCGATTGCAGTGCCTGCGATTGCGATTCTGGGTGGTTACTCAGTACTGACTGCGGTAGACAGTGTTGGTGGACTAGAGCAATTGCAACTTATTAAACCAGAGACGCCAATGGACTTTTCAATGGCTCTTGCAATGGTTGTAGGTTCGTTCGTAAGTGCGGGTACGTTAACGGCCGATTTCGTTCGCTTTGGTAAAAAGCCAGCAAGCGCAGTATTAATTACTATGGTTGCGTTCTTCATCGGTAACTCGCTGATGTTTATCTTCGGCGCAGCAGGAGCAGCAGCAACCGGTCAGGCTGATATTTCAGATGTGATGATCGCGCAAGGTCTGCTGCTTCCAGCCATCATCGTGCTTGGCTTGAATATCTGGACAACCAATGAAAATGCACTTTATGCATCCGGTTTGGGTTTATCTAACATCACTGGTCGCTCAAGTACTACAATGTCAATCATTAACGGCATTATCGGTACGATTTTCGCACTTTGGTTATACAACAACTTCGTTGGTTGGTTAACCTTCCTTTCGCTGGCGATTCCACCAATTGGTGGCGTAATCATCGCCGACTTCTTCGCGAACCGTAAACGTTACAAAGATTTTGCAAATGCAGAGTTCCAAACCGTTAACTGGGCTGGCATTATCGCGGTAGCAACAGGCGTAGCCGCTGGTCACTTCCTACCTGGCGTTGTTCCTTTGAACGCAGTGTTAGGTGGTGCAATCAGTTACCTCGTGCTTAATCCTCTATTGAACAAAAAAGCTCTGAAATCTCAGGCCGCTTAAGGACACACTATGACAACCTTATTAATCAAGAACGCGAAACTTCAAGACCAAGAAGGCTTGAAACAGATTCTGATTGAAAATGGTCAATTTTCTCGCATTCTCGATAATGGCGCGCAAATCAATCATCAAGGCGACATCCTTGATGCTGAAGGTGGCATTGCAGTTACTCCTTTCTGTGAACCGCACATCCACCTAGATACTACTCAAACTGCTGGTGAGCCTAACTGGAACATCTCTGGCACTTTGTTTGAAGGTATTGAGCGTTGGGCTGAGCGCAAAGAACTGCTATCAATCGAAGACGTAAAGTCTCGTGCCAAGCAAACACTGAAATGGCAGATAGCTAACGGTGTTCAACACGTTCGTACACACGTTGATGTGTCTGACCCAACACTCGTTGCGTTAAGAGCGATGGTTGAAGTTCGTGAAGAGATGAAAGAGTGGGTCGACATCCAGATCGTTGCATTCCCTCAAGAAGGTATTCTTTCATACCCTAACGGCAAAGAGTTGCTTGAAGAAGCAGTGAAGATCGGCGCTGACGTTATCGGTGCTATCCCTCACTTCGAATTCACTCGTGAATACGGGGTTGAATCTTTGCATTATGTGTTCGAGCTTGCACGCAAGTACGACTGTCTGATCGACGTTCACTGTGATGAAATCGACGACGAACAGTCTCGCTTTGTGGAAACATTAGCAGCCCTTGCTCATAAGTTTGAAATGGGCGAGAAAGTAACTGCTAGCCACACCACTGCAATGGGTTCGTACAACGGTGCTTACACATCTCGCCTGTTCCGTCTATTGAAGATGTCAGGTATCAACTTCGTGGCAAACCCGCTAGTGAACATTCACTTACAGGGCCGTTTCGACGATTACCCGAAACGCCGCGGTGTAACGCGCGTTAAAGAGATGCTAGCAGCAGACATCAACGTTTGTTTTGGCCACGATGATGTGTTTGACCCATGGTACCCACTGGGCACAGCGAACATGCTTCAAGTTCTGCACATGGGACTGCATGTAACACAGGTTATGGGCTACGACCAAATCAACAACTCACTTGATTTGATCAGCAAGAACTCTGCTCGCACATTGAACATTCAAGACAACTTCGGTATCGAAGAAGGTAAGCCAGGTAGCTTGCTGATTCTTCCTGCTGACAATGGCTTTGATGCAGTACGCCGCCAAGTACCAGTGCAGTACTCAATACGCCACGGTAAGGTGATTGCAGAGACTCAACCAGCGAAAACAAAAATAAATTTAGATCAAACTGAAGATATCAACTTTAAGCGTTAATATCGTCTATACTAATGATCAAAAGGAAGCTGAGATGCTTCCTTTTGTTGTGTTGGACGAAGCGACAAAACTATCACTAAATCAGTGTAAATCTTGTACATTCGCACGGTATGACAAAAAAAGCACAAATTTCTTAAGCAATGCGTGTACATCTCAAAAGACTGTGTTAACATGCTCTCGCTCTGTTAGCCGGAGTTATTTAAGTTAGATGAATAGTAAAAAATTGACATGTAAAATCGTTACCCGTTTTTGTAAGTAGTTTTTCCTTATTTCTTAGCAATATTAAATAATTCAATTATCAGCGCATTGCATTAAATGCAATCAACAACTTAGAAAATTTATGAATAAGGGACAAATTATGTCTAACACAAATACTGGCACTGTAAAATGGTTTAACGAAGAGAAAGGTTTCGGTTTCATTTCTCAAGACAACGGCGGCGCTGACGTATTCGTACACTTCCGTGCAATCGTTTCTGAAGGCTTCAAAACTCTGAAAGAAGGCCAAAAGGTTTCTTTCGAAGTTGAAAATGGTCAAAAAGGCCTACAAGCAGCAAACGTTGTTGCTCAATAATTAGCTCTTATAGCTAAAAAGAATTTTAAAGCGCTGATTTTTATCGGCGCTTTTTTATGCCTGCTTATAAACATTTCCCCTCTCGATACAGGCTTTCCCCCGTAAACTCTGAACAAATGCAAATCACCAGCCAAGCGTCCTCAACCTAGACTTTCTCAGTTAAAGCTCAACGATCAATTTACGTCACTTTTTGTATGCACTTCCCTAGACAACACTTAATTCTCAGCAATCTTTTGATACTAACTCACGCTACGCCGAAAGTTTGATAAGCCCCAATATGGTTAAAGAACAATCCATTAGATTACGCTTATGAATACGCAATCGATATTCAAAATAAAAATGAGTTATTTATCCAACCCTCATCCACTAATCATATAATTTTTAAAGCAAAGACCTTCGAAATCCGCTAACCTTGTTCGCAAGTGGCTTAGTTGTTTTGGTATCTGCAGTAAAAATAATGAACAAAGACGAATTTCAGAAATCCACCGCAAATCTAAAAAAAGCGGTGCCTCTTATGATGAAGAACAGGGTGTCAACGACACCTGCAAATTACGCACTTTGGTACACCTATGTCGATAACGCTATTCCCCAGCTGACTCAAGACATGGATGGTGTTTTAGAACACTACGGTATTTGTCCTCCTGCCGTTGGTGAGCAGCTATACAACAATTATGTTGCCAGCAAATCCGAAACCAATATCAATGACCTTCGCGCTAATTTGGAACTGTTAGTTTCTGAAGTTTCCAATTCAATGAATGACACCCTGACCGACACCTCCGCTTTTTCTGACATGATCGATAAAAGCTTCGAGGACTTGGCTCGTGTTGATAATGAAAGCCTATCTATTGATGAAGTCATGTCCTTAGTTCGACAGCTGGTGTCTGAATCCCGTCATATTCGTCACTCTACTCAGTTTTTAAACTCTCAGCTAAACTCTGCAACCTCAGAGATCACCAAGCTAAAAACCCAGTTAGTAGAAGTTCAGAAAGATGCGCTTTTCGATAGTACAACCACACTCTATAACCGTCGCTCTTTCGACCGTGACATAGAAACCCTGTGTGAAGCACAACAATCTTTGTGTCTGATTCTTCTCGATATCGACCACTTTAAAAATTTCAACGACACCTATGGCCACTTGTTTGGCGATATGGTGCTTAAAGCGATCGCTCGCAAGCTGAAGTTAAGTTGCCGTGAAGGTATTTCTGCCTATCGATTTGGTGGTGAAGAGTTCGCGCTGATTGTGCCTAACAAGTCTTTGCGTATTGCTCGTCAACTCGCTGATACCAATCGTCGCTCTCTAGAAAAGCTGTCGATAAAAGATCGCCGCAGTGGTCAACAAGTCGGCAGTATCACTGCATCGTTTGGTGTCGCTGAACTTGAACCCGGCGAATCAGCTCAATCGCTGATTGAACGTGCTGATAAGCTACTTTATGAAGCGAAATCACTTGGCCGTAACCGAGTCATGCCTTTGTAAAACACACCAACAATGCTCTTATCGACATATTAGTCGGCTCGTATTGAGACTAGAAAGCCCCAAAGACATTATCTTCGGGGCTTTTTCTTTAGTTGTATAAATTACTTTAGCTAACTAGGATTCACCGTTAGATCTGGAAGCAATAATTCAAGCAGTAGTCTTCACCACTCTTTGATCTGAACTCTTTATCTTCACTGCATGCCTTTGGTTTACCCTTTGCGTCACCTTGAATCAAACTGATCCAGTGGCGCATCGCTGCAATGGTCTCTTCACGCATTGTGGTTGTTGCTTCCATTGGTGATTGGCCAAACGTGGTGCATGATTCCAACTGAATATCATCAATTTCTACTAGCTCAATACAACCTGTCCCTTTGTGGCAACCAAACATCACCTCTAGGTGGCTGCCACTGCCATCTCGAAACAAGATAGAGTCTGGGTCGTTCTTCTCACCCATGTACGCTACAAACTGCTTAGGGTGCTTCAGACCGCTGTGCTGACCGTCTTTAAAGTAAGCCATAATATGGCGGTAATCGACTACGTAGCTGGTTACGTCTTGATGTGAGCCATTCTCTAGTGGGAATAGTCGATCAAGCAGCTGCTTTGCTTTCACTTGCTTTTCAGTTTGCTGATTAGCATTGATTGTCTCCACGGCAAAGACAGCTTCAGCGATAAATGGCTTTGATTGTTTTTGGATTTCTGTTTTATCGAATGTAAGCATATTCATAGTCTTTCCCTCTTGACCAGTCCGGTGATAACCACCGATTTCTACAGCAAAAATGTGTCCTAGAGCAATTATTCCAAACTAACGTTTAATTTATTTGTCATTTTGTGAATTGCTTAGTTTGTAGATTAGCGCTTTTTTACATACAATTTCACAACAAAAATTTTACAATGTGAATTTTACAAATATGGCCTTGTCAAAAAGTTTAGTTCGTCAGTCACATTTCCTAGGTACGAAAATACGTAACCTAAGAAAACGTAACCATTTAACGATGGAAGACCTGTCTGCGCGTTGTATTAGAATCGACCCAGAATGTGCTCCTTCCGTTTCTTACCTTTCAATGATTGAACGTGGAAAGCGGGTTCCGAGCATCGATATGCTGGAAGTGATTGCACAGGTCTTTCAGAAGAATCCGACGTGGTTCCTCGACGACGAATCTGAACAACAAGCCATTGCTCCTGATAAGGGGAATCGTGGTGGGATAAGTGGCATGGCGCTCGAGCCGAGCTTCCTATTCTCAAACGACATCCTGCAAATTGCGATTCCTGAGATGCTGTCACAAACGGGCATTTCAGGCCGCCAGTTTGCGCACCTCTTGATTCGAGCACACCAAGAGAGCAACCAGAACCACTTCCCTGACCTTGAGCGCGCTGCGGAAGAGGTAGGCTTAAAACGTCTTAACCTCAGCGTAGAAGACCTGATAGACATCGCTAGAAGCCTAGGAATCAACATCCGCTGGGTGACGCGCACGCCGCAAGACGTCGTCGATGAGCTCGGAATTAACGCTAAGCAGTTAGTGACCTCCTTCTTTGAGCCTCCCGGTACTATCTTCTTAAACGAGATTCTTAAAGAGTATCCAACTCGTCTGAAATACGACCTTTCGGTTTATATCGGTCATTGCATTCTGCACAGCAAAGAAGGCCTAAAGAGTGTGTTGTCGGTCGGTAACAACAACACGTGGGACGACAACCAGGTATCAGGGCTCAACTCCCAAGATATTCTTCAAGCATGGCGAGACTTTGAATCCAGCTTCTTTGCTGGCGCACTTCTGTGCCCGAAAGTCCCGTTTAGGCAGCTACTTGACCGCACTGGTTACGAAATCGACGTTCACAAAAGAGCAGGGGTTTCCCCCTCTGTTGCGATGCGTCGAATGACTGTAGTATCGCCCTACCCTCACTGGCACTACTTTGATGCTTATGGGCCGGGGAAACTCAAGGCGGTATATCGCGGAAACGGGATTCCACTGCCTTGGGGAAATATGAGAACGGTCGCTGACCCATGTCAACATTGGGCTGTGTTCCGTCGATTATCAGAACCTCGAGCGGGAAGCTCGGCTCAAATATCCATTTTGAACGTGGGTGATGAGCCAAGGATCTACTGCTGTGAATCCATCAATATGACGGATCCTGCGGGTAACAATCGTGTGCTGTGTGCTGGTATAGATCTCAACCCTGCGATTGATGCTCAAGGCGGTAATTCAAGAGACATAGCAGAGCAGCTTAAAGCGTCATGCGTTAACAATGGTGGCTCTGTGGTAATTCCGCGTAACATCAAGAAAGATCTCACGACAATAGCCAAGATTCTAAATATAAATTGGATTGAACGTGGGATTGAGACAGAGGCGAGGCTTATCTGCTCCAGAGGTGGAGAATGCCCACGCCAACCAAGCTGTTACTCTAAGTGTGGTGAGTAAAAAAGTAATAACAAAAAATAGAACCTAAATTTCAGGCAAAAAAAACCAATCACAATAAGGGTGATTGGTCATATATTTTGTGTGAACAAAAAAGGTTCACTAACAACGTCAGTTGGCTAGGTGACCCTCGGCTTAAGAAGGGTCACCATTACTAATGCAGCATGCGTGCCAACTTTTAAAACACGTATTTACTACGCATCTGGACACATATTGGCCGGATATCCTTGTTTGTTTTGCAAACTGGAATTGCAAATTGCAAAATTCAACAAAAACGCTAGTGATTATGTTATTATTAATGAATAATTAAAGATTCATTACCCTTCCCAAAAATGTCATATTTCCCTTAGATTCAATCACTTTAAACAGCAATAAACCTCCCCTAGCTTACTCAAGCTATACGGTTACTCAACATAAACAACACCCATAAAAAAACGCGAACATTGAGATTCAATATTCGCGTTTATTCGATTTCTATGACAGAAAGAACTTAACCCACGAGACGCCTTTTTATAAAGCGACTCATGTTCGTTGCTCTTTCAATATCTCAGAAAAGATTACTTCTGAGGAGCTGGCTTAGAACGGCTTCGAGACGGTTTGTTTGTCGAAGGTTTGTTGCTTGTCGGCTTATTTGACGACTTGCTTGGGCCGTAGCTACCGCCGTAACCAGACTTCTTAGGTTTGCCTGCAGGTTTACCCGCGTTGTTTGGCTTACCAGTACCGTTAGATTTACCCGCACCGCTTGGTTTGCTCAGAGTGTTCTGAGCACCTGCGTTATTTGCAGCAGGTTTATTGCCCGCACTACCGCGTTTAAAGTTGCTGCCGTTGTTTCTTACTGATTTATCTTCAGTTGTCGCAGCTGAGTTGTTTTCAGCAGGTTTCTTACCAGATGTCGGCTTACGCTTTGGAGCCGAACCATTACCAGCTACATGACGCTTGTTCTTACCTGCTGGCTTGTGCCCGCGAGCGTTATCACCAGAGCGTTGACCATCAGCATGTTCACGTGACTGTTTTGCTTTCTTCGGTTTCTTAGGCTTGATTGGACGTGAATCCAAGCGAGACTCAGGTAACTTATTTACTGGAGAGAAACCTTCCAGTTCACGACGCTCTAGCACTTGTTGAATCAGGCGTTCAATACCGAACAGCTCACCCACTTCATCAGCACAAACCAATGAAATCGCTTTACCTACTTCACCTGCACGGCCAGTACGACCGATACGGTGTACATAGTCTTCTGATACATGAGGAAGATCGAAGTTAACTACTTGAGGCAGTTGCGGGATATCGATACCACGAGCGGCGATATCAGTTGCAACAAGTACTCGTACCTTACCTGTTTTGAAGTTCTCTAAGGCTTTAGTACGTGCACCTTGGCTCTTGTTACCATGGATAGGTGCAGCAGTGATGTCTTGCTCTTCAAGGAAGCGAGCAAGCTTGTTCGCACCGTGTTTGGTCTTGCTGAACACCAACACTTGTTGCCAATCGTTATCTTTGATTAGCTTCGCTAGCATTGCGCTCTTTTTCTTTTTGTCTACTGGGTAGATGCTTTGCTCAACCGTTTTTGCCGTTGAGTTTGCAGGGCTTACTGAAATCTCAACAGGATTGTTCACCAAGCCTTTCGCTAAGCTGCGGATATCATCAGAGAACGTCGCTGAGAACAGTAGGTTCTGACGCTTCTTAGGCAAGAAAGCTAAGATCTTACGAATATCGCGGATGAAACCCATGTCTAGCATGCGGTCCGCTTCATCTAGCACTAGGATTTCTAGTTGGTCAAAACGCACTGCATTTTGGTTGTATAGGTCAAGTAGACGACCAGGTGTTGCCACCAACACGTCACTACCTTTACGCAGTTTTTGCATCTGAGGGTTAATCTTCACACCACCAAACACGACCGTCGAAGTCAGCGGTAAGTTAATACCGTACTTCACTACGCTGCCATTCACTTGCGCAGCAAGCTCACGAGTTGGCGTTAGCACGAGCGCACGAACTTGGTTCTGACGTACGCGAGTACCTTTCGATAACATTTCAAGAATAGGTAGCGTGAAGCCTGCAGTTTTACCTGTACCTGTTTGAGCAGCGGCCATAACATCTTTGCCCGTTAGGACAGCTGGCACGGCTTTCTCTTGTATTGGTGATGGCTTATCGTAACCTTGTGCTTCAATAGCTTTAAGGATCGGTTCAGAAAGGCCAAGGGAGGTAAAACTCATAGATTATTTTCTCAGTTGAATAACATTTAGTATGAGCAACACGTTAAAAAGTGCGTTGCTTCAGCTTTTGCTCATCAAATACATTGATACGGAGCAAAGCGCGGTATTCTGAGGCTTTTCCCCCCATTCAGCAACTAAATTCTAATCGCAGCTAAAATTCAACCTAGATAACTTGTCGCTTCTGTTCGTACATTTTTTCATCAGCGGCTTTTAAGAGCGCATCGACATCATTGTAGTTGTTATTGTGAATAACCCAACCCACACTGATTCTGAGATAAATAGAGTGCGCGTCGTACACAACTGGTGCCGAGCATATCGCCTTTCGTAGTTTAGTCACGATCGACGATACGTGTTGATCATCGATAATGCGTGGCAACAAGACCAAGAACTCATCACCGCCTATCCTTGCGACGATATCTGAAACACGCAGCTCACTTCTGATGCGGTTAGCACACTCAATCAATACCTGATCGCCTGCCGCGTGACCATAAGTGTCGTTGATTGCTTTAAACCCATCGAGGTCGATATTTACAACGGCAAAGGTTCTCGCTCTCTGTTTTTGAGTGGTTTTGAAGGCCTGCTTGAGGCTATACATGAAGTATCGACGATTCGGTAACATCGTTAACTCATCATGCATAGAGCGGCTATCTGCAATGCGGTAAAGGCGATAAATAGTAAAGAAAGCAAACGCCAGCACTAATATTATGGAGTAGCCCACCAGCCTTACCGCTTGGATGCGATACCAAGGCTCATCCATCAATACATGTTCGTTACCGGAGAGAGCAAGGTACCAACCCCCGTATGGAAAACTCACCTGTTCAGTGGCAAACGCATTATCAAACACATCCTGAGTACCATAAAAGACAGCGCCATCTTTCCCTGAACTGTTTGCACCACGAATTGCTAATTCATACTTTTTCTCGATCTTGCCGATTCCAACATCTTCAAACAGCTCATCTAAACCGATAACAGCACTGGAGACACCCCAATAATCTTGATTAAAAGGCGGATCTCGGAAGATCGGAGTACGCGTAATGAGGGCTTGCCCACCTTGAAACAACTCAAAGGGACCAGCAATAAAGGTGTTGCCAAGATTACGGGCTATCTCAACAGACTCCCATTGATTTGGGTGATCACGATAATTAATACCGAGAATCTGCTCATTACCTTCCAGCGGGTAAACAAAATTTAGAATGTCGTCTTTGGCGAGTCCGATAAGTCGAATATGGAAGCCATCTTGAATGATATTCTCAGCAATCTTATCCCAATTTTTCACCTCACCATCGGGGTTGATGGTCACTAAGGTCGAGAAATTATTGAGGATATACATATCTGACACGATCGCGGCTTCAATCCGAGAACGAATAATGGATAGTTGCTTTTTTGCCTCTGAATACGATTCGTTTTTAAGAAAAGTTAATTGCTTGGCATGAAAGAACTCAATTGCGCTTACTATCGCAAGGAAAAAAAGAAAAGATACTACTCTGGCAGACCACTGCTTGCTAGAACCACTTGGCATTTACGAACCTCTAACACTATTGTTCTATATACTGCCTTATAACGGCTCATTTCTGGCTTATTGCCCCAGTATGCCGCTAAGTCATTAAAAATCCATACTGACGTCGACTATCTATCAAATATTGAGTGATCCATCACTTCAAACTTCTTTACTAAACGAATGGTTTAATCAAAAAGGGTTAGTGAACCTTATAAAGCTTACATTGTATTGACTCAACGCTTACATTGAAGGATTCATCAATGTTATTTTACATAGACTAATAATCAGCTTGGTACCTCACGACATGAAGTTAAAAACTATCACACTGTGTACATTGCTATCAGCCTCGGTTGCCGTTCACGCACAAGAAAACGTTCAAGCGCCAACCGCAGTGAACGTTCAATCCCAAGCAGATTCGCTCAATTCTCAAGAACAATCTTTCAAGCAATCTGCAGACCTAATTCGCACCACCTACGAAAGCCAGCTTTACACCCTGCCTGCATTCAAAGAAGGTCACTACGGGCTGCGCATGTATCGTCAAACATTAGACGATAAGTATTCAGCGGCGGTGTGGAGCGACATGGCTCGAGTGGCAAGCAAGCTCAGCACCCTGTCGAATGACGTTCAAACCATGGAACAAATCGTACTCTACTCAGAGAAGCGAGTTGCATCTTATATTGGTGATAACGATGAGCGCAGTATTCGACGCTACAACATCACCAAGCACATGCCTGAATACCTTTACCTTGGTGTTGACCTTCTAGGCTCTATGGCTCGTGCTAACGAATACGGTTTAGAACACAAGAACGATGCCAAGCTACGCGAAATCATTCGTCGCTATGACTTCTCACGATACGTGACCAATGAAGACATGGTGAAAGCGTGGGCCGCTCAATTAGCGAATCAGGTTTACTGGTTGCGCCAACTGGGTGAGCAGGATGTCGTTGATGAGTTTGTCGATACCTTCAAAAAAGCGTATCCAGACGATAAAGACAAAAAACTCTCAAGCCAGCAATTCGGCAATAAGATCTATGGTATGACACACGTCATCTTCGGCGACTCAGAATATTACCAACATCAAGTAAGCGAACAAGACCATCAATGGATCTACGATTACTTTAGAGAAAACATCGATACGATTCTGCTGCGTGCGAAAGAAGATGTGATTGCTGAGGTTGGATTAACCTTCTTATTGGCAGGTTTAGAAGATGACCCAGTTCTAGAGAAAACTCGACTCGCGATTCAAGCTTCAATCGATGAGAAACAAGGCATGATCCCTTCAATTACTGGCGATTTTGACCTTGAGTACGGTGAACACCGCAACGTATTAGCAATCATGCTACTCGATTGGCAGCAAGTGAATGAAGCGCCGACTTATGAAGGCAACCCTAAGGTGTTTACTAACATCCCTTACGGACTCATTAAAAACCAACCACCGAAGAACTAGCAACATACCTAGCCTAGGTTCATCATAGAACCCAAAAAGCCTCATACCTTTCAAGGCTGCGGCTTTTTGCTGTTTACTACGTCAGTACTCGTATCAAAAGTTGTTAATATCAAAACCTGCGTAAAGATAAAAACAAAGACGACATCAAGCTCCTGACACGGCTTTGTTCATCACTATCGTAAAATCCCCTTCTGCGTAGCCCTCCGTTAAAGAGACATCATCGCAGAGCGTTTTACAGAAACGATAGACACCTTGAGGGTGATAACTCATCAAGGTATTACGCGAAGGATACTGGCTTGAGTTGAGAAGATTAAAAATCACCGTCTGATTCGCCAGTTCATACATGCGAGTAATCATGTTTGTCAGATAATCAGAATCACGAGAGATGTAGTTCAGTGAACCACTCGCGATGACAATGTCGTGCGCCTCAAGTTTCATTTTGCTCATATCACCCGACAAAAACCGACAACGATCTTCTGTATAGTTTTGCTTTGCCTTCTTAAGAAAGCCTGCGTGTTGGTCAACGCCGGTATAAGATTGAATGCGATAGATGCTGTCGAGCAGCTCAAACAGCTCGCCATAGCCGCAACCCAAATCTAAAACACTCTTCTTTTCGAAGTCCGCTGCACGAGCGATCACTTCAAAGCGACACAACTGGCTCTCTTCGCTAGTCCAACCTAAAGCTTTAGCCTTGTCGCCATTCGAGCGGTTTGTCTGCTTTCGATGATAGCGATACACCTTCCAACGATCGAGCCAGTGCATTACGAGAAATCCACCCACACTTCACGACCACCAGCCAGCTCTTGGTTATGGTATTGCCATTGATATTGCGCGAGCAGCTTTTCGGTGAGCTCTAACCCTAGACCAAAGCCCAAATGATTGTCTTCTATCGTGCCGTCAGTGTTGTGATTAACAATGGTGACTTTCGAGCCTACCTGAACGATGCCCACGGTACCGCTTCCTGTGTGTTGGAAAGCATTGCGAATCAAATTGGTCAGCACTATGCGAGTGAGTCCGACTGGCAACTGACATTGTGTGTCGTCGCGTTCAAGATTCACAGCCACGGCTTTGCCATTCAATAGATAGCTTAAATCGTGGTTTATTTGTTGCAGCAGTTCACCGAGATGTATGTTTTCTAGAGGCAGATCTTTGTCTTGTTGTCGGGTAAGCCACAACAAGGTTTCTGTCAGATCTGTCATGGTGAAACCCGCGCGCTTGATTCGATCAATGACTTCAAGCTGCTTTTCTGGGCTCTTTCCCTTTTGAATCAACTTCTCTAGCAATTCACTATTTGTTCTTGTGACCGCAATAGGAGTACGTAATTCGTGGCTCGCGTAACCCAAAAATTTCTGCTCTCGTTCTAAGCTGTTTTGAACCGAACTCAAACTATCACGAATGATGTTAGCCAAGGTGTTCAGTTCACTGAAGTGAAAATCAGGTGTCGGTTCACTGAGGTTATCTTTATCTAGCGATTTGGCCCAGTTCTTTAGCTGCTCAACAGGCGATGCCACCTTACGTAACACCAAAACCAAGATAACGAAAAACAGTACGATCGCACCCAGTGCGGTCAAAAGAATCGTGATAAAGTGCGGAAGCCCTTCATCATTAATGAAAGGGTCATGTTTTTGAGCAAACACCGCAGAAACATAACGAACCTCATTACCTTTCATCACCTTCATGGCGAAATAGCCTTTCTCGGGAGGTGAGAATATAGATTTGCCAATGATTATTTTGGTCATGCGGTTGAATTGCAGTTCGTTCTGGTTAAGGTTGTTCTGAATACTTTGTGGCAAGTCGGTCCATTGGGTCGCCACCGTAAATTCTTGATTGGTCATAGGCTTACCCGGCTTTACCGCATCTTGTTGCGCTTGGGCAATCATAGAGCCACGCATAGCGATATCCATCCCAGAGACAAAGTAATTTACGCTCAAGGCAGAAAGAACCAGAATCGTCGTCACACCTGTAACCAGAATCGCCAATAAAACGTAGATCCTTAGACTTGGTCTGATCTTCATTCTTGTCGTAACTCCTTAATCGCAAAACCTTTACCCGCAATGGTATGCAGCAGCTTATTGTCTTGTTCAGCATCGACTTGTTTACGCAGATTGAAGATATGCACTTTTAAGCTATTACTGTCTGGTTGATCGTCGCCCCACACGCCCTGCATAATGGTCTCACGAGAAACAGGATTAGGGCTAGAACGCATCAAGATTTCCAGTATTTTGAGTGCGGTAGGCGAAAGCTTTAAAGGGGAATTATCGCGATAGGCTTGATGCTGTTTTAGGTCAATTTCCAAATCGCTTACCGACAAGCGGCGAACCTGACCACTGCGTCGCTTCGCCAACACTTGCACTCGAACAATCAACTCTTCCATTGCAAAAGGTTTCACCAGGTAATCATCGGCCCCTTTTGAAAAGCCTGTCAGCTTATCATCAAGCGTATCACGTGCAGTCAGCATCAAAACGGGTGTATCAATACCCTGCGTTCTGAGATTCTCACACACCTGCAAGCCGTTCATTTTAGGTAAGTTGAGATCGAGAATTACCGCGTCATATCGGTTTGTTTCGATGAGGTTGAGTCCAGCTAAACCATTCGCTGCATGATCGCACTGGATATCTTCTAAATCGAGGTAATCAATAACAGCAGTGGCTAAATCAAGGTCGTCTTCAACCAAAAGCAATTGAAGCTTATCTGTGAGTTTATTGGTGACGGATTCTGCCATCGTGACGACCTCTATTGTTAGTTGTAGTGTAGCTTTGTAGTGATCTTTAATATCTTGTTCGGTAATGAACCTAGACCGAAGTTGCTGAGCCTCGCTCGGCATTTATCAGCCTAGATATCATTAGCTTAGCTATTGTTAGGCCGTTTGTTCAACGCCTTTGACTCGATTTGTGACTTTAAGAATCAGAGACTTAATCTCACACTGAATCATTAACAATGCTGGCGTTAGAATCAGTGTAATAAACGTCGCAAACAAAATACCGTAGCCTAGCGCCGCTGCCGCAGGGATCAGGAACTGAGCCTGTAAAGACGTTTCACTTAATAGTGGCGTCAAACCTGCAAACGTCGTGACCGATGTAAGTAATACCGCTCTTAGTCGACCAGAACACGCTTCAACAATCGCATCGTGAACCGACTTGCCCTGCTCTTTGATTAGCTCGTTGAAACGAGAAACCAACAACAAGCTGTCATTCACCACCACACCGCTCAACGCAAGGATACCGTTTAACGATAGGATACTGATTGTTAAGTCATTCCACCAGTGCCCTAAGATTGCCCCAACAATACCAAATGGAATCGCTGTCATGATGATCACTGGTTGAATGTAAGACTTCAGCGGGATAGCAAGCAGCGTATAAATCGCTATCATGGCAAGTATGAACATACTCATCATTGAACTAGCCGTCTCTTCTTGTTCTTCCGTTTCGCCAGCAAAGTCGACCGTTAATCCCGGGTATTGCGCTTCTAAATCGGGTACTAATGTGTCTTGCAACTGATGAACAAGCTCAGCAGGTGCAACCACGTCTTTATCTAATACTGCACTGATGTACACCGCTCGTTGGCTATCAATGCGTGTGATCTCTGATACTTGGTAATCAGAATATACTTCAGCAACCGTGCTCAAAGGCACCACGGTACCGTCGTTGGTTCTCACGCTCGCTTGCTTGATATCCGCAATGGTTTGGCGATCCGATTCAGGGTAACGAACTCGAACTTTTACCTCATCCTTACCACGCTGGAACTGCTGAACGATATCACCACCAAACGCCTGTAATACTTGTTGTGAAAGGCTTGCCGTATCGAAACCTAACGCACGGCCTTGCTGTGTTAATTCAAAACGATACTGAGGCTCACCAAGATCCAAGTTATGGTCAATACCACTCACACCTTCAATCGCTTGCAGCTTGGTTAAGAATTCATTACCCGCCGCAGTCACTGATTCTTCATTCCATGCTTTCAGCTCTACTTTGAAGTTGTCGACCATCTCCATTTTAGACAAGATCTTGAGCTTCTTAACCCCTTCCATCTGGCCCACAGTCTCTTGCCAAGCATCAGCAAACTCGTTCGATGTGTAGACACTGTCGCTGTCCAATTCAATTTTCACTTGGCCAGAATCATCGGCATCCGCGATAACTTGAAGACTCAACAGCTTAGACGCTTCATCTTGAGCACCGTATTTGGCTCTCAGTGTTTCATCCGTTTGTGTTGCCGCCGCTTCAAGCACTAATAAGTTTTGTTGTGTTTGGCCAAAGCTCGCGTCGTTTTGCATCGACATATCCGCAGTTACCGTATCACCCGGCATATCAGGGAAGAACGCTACACGAACCGCCCCCGTCATTGGTAACCCAGCAACTAAAATAAGCAATGACAAGAAAACCATCACTACCGCATAACGCAGTTTCAGCGCCCATTCAATTGTGGGGCAGTAGATACGCTTATTAAACCAACCTAGCCCAGTATCGGCAGCATGTTGAACGCGAGCCCACAGCCCCTTCTTCTCACTACGCTTAGTATTAATATGAGCAAGGTGCGATGGCAGAATGAACTTAGACTCAACTAAAGACAGCAACAAACAGATAATCACGACCGTGCCGAATTGAGCGTAAATTTGCCCCATTTTACCGTCAACATTCGCTAACGCTAAGAAGGCAACAACTGTCGTTAACACACCAAATATAGTCGGTGATGCCACCTTCATGGTGCCTCGTATAGTACTGCCTATCGAATCGCCTTCTTCTTTGCGCGTGGAATAGATACTTTCCCCAACCACCACCGCATCATCGACTACTATCCCGAGCGCCATAATGAAACCAAAGGTGGTCATTTCATTGATGGTTAACCCCATGAAGGTATCTGTCATGAAGAACATGGTGCCAAAAAAGACAAACGGTAAGCCAGCTGCTACCCAGAAAGCGACACGCACGTTTAAGAATACCGCTAACACCATGAACACCAATGCAATACCGGTGAGCGCGTTCTTCATCAATAGGCTTAAGCGGTCTTTGATCATGGTACTTTTGTCGTACCAAGTTTCGATTTCGACATCGCTCGGCAGCATGTTGCTGTTTTCCCAGCGTTCTACCACTTTCTCTGCTTGTTCAACAATGCTGACGACGTCTCCGTATTCATCCATCACGATCTGAATTGCCATCGCATTCTGTTGGTTATAGCGAGACAGCATGAAAGTGTCGTCGGCAAACATGTCTTCTACATTGGCAATATCACCCAAGGTAATTTGCGTACCGTCAGTCGTCGTCATCACCGGAATCGCATTGAAATCTTGGATCTCATACGCCTGTTCAGAAACCTTCAAACGAACCGTTTTTTCGCCATTGCGAAGGCTAGTCGAGATAGCCGCAGAAGATTCCGCATTGATCGCTTCAGAAACGTCAGTCAGAGTTAAGCCGTAAGCCTGTAGCTTGTTCTCATCAACCTCAACCGAGATCATAGGATCGGCTTTGGCTTTGATTTCCAAATCACGAATGGATGACTGGCTCAGTAGATCTGATTTCAATTGCTCGGCTAAGCTCTGCAGCGTTGCTCTGTCTGCATCCCCATAAAGCTGTACCCATAAGGCATGATCTTGCATGCGAGCTTTATCAATCACAGGATTATCAGCGCCAGAAGGCAGGTTATTGATCGCATCTACCTTGGTTTTTACGTCGGCTAATAGGGTATCAAGATCGTAAGTGCTGGTTTTTTCGATCGAAACATGGCTGCCATTCGCATCAGACGTTGACGTAATACGCTTAATGCCCGGTACGGTTTCTAACGCATCTTCAATCTTAATCGCTAGGCCTTCTTCCGCCTGAATAGGGTCACCACTGTCATAGGTCACAGATACAGTTACCACATCGGGTTCAAGGCTTGGAAATGCTTCTTTACGTAGCGTGTTAAGCGATAAAAGACCGATGATGATCACGCCCACTAACAACAAATTCGCCGCTACAGAGTTATTCGCGAACCATGCGATTGCGCCAGTGTGTGGTTTAGTTGGCTTCTGGTTACTGTCCGCTTGGTTATTCGGTTTCAACTCATGAGACATGACTAACCCTCCGCCTTAGCCAGAACGACCATGCCCGCTTTAAAGCTGCTTAACGGACGCTTAACCACTTGTACACTGTCACCAATTTCCACGCCCAGTTTGGTAGGGTCGATATAAATCAAACCACCCTTTTCAAATTCAACATTCGCGTTTGATTTCGAAAGTTGACCGCTATCATCCACAAACCACAGGTCACCTTGTTGCGAAAGTGCAGAAGCCGGAAGCTCCCACAATTGAGTTAGTTGCTTGCCTGAAATCGTTGCTTGTACGAATGTGCCTGGATAAAGATCTTTCTCTTGCTCCAAAGGATTATCGACTTTAACGATCAATGAACGTTGACGCGTGTCTTGTTGTAAGTGCTGCTCAACACGCTCGACATAACCTTGCCATTGGAATTGACCGTCAGAACTCGATAGAGTCACTGGCCACGGCTGCTCTTTCAGTTGGGTGTTATCGCTGTTGGGTAGGCTCAACCATTGGCTTTCAGAAAGGGGGACAGAAACTTCAACCTCATCAACGCTGTATAACGTGGCTATCTGAGCGCCCGTTTGTGCGTAGCTTCCCGGTTGAACATCACGGCTCACGACCAACGAATCAAAAGGGGCAACCAAGGTTGTTTTTTCGAGGTCTTGCTCAGCCTTTACCAACTCTAGCTTGGCGTTCTCCAAGGCTGCTGTTACTTGTGCCAGTTGTGGATCACGTAATACTAAAGGTGAATCCGGCTCGCCAGACAAACCAGAACGTTGCCATTCAGACTTAGCTTGTTCGCCTTGCCTCTGTTCTTCCAATAAATCCAGTTGAGCTTGAGCAACATTCGCCTTCGCTTGAGTTACCGCTTGTTGGTAACTGGTCGAATCGATATTAGCGATCACTTCGCCTTGGCCAATCACTTGCCCAGTTTCAAACTGCGAGCTGATTGTCTCTACTCGACCACCAACTTCCGTCGAAAACATCAGCTCATAACGCGACTTCGCTTCTCCGTACCCCACCACTTCTGCTTGGTAGTCACCGAGAGTGACAAGTACCACAGACACTTGCTGTTGTTGTGAAGCTGGCAAGGTCGTCGTATCAATAGACTTGGTTTGAATAGGCGTAGCTTGAGGCTCTGAAACCGTTAGTTCATTCGTCTTTTTAGGAGCAGGAGCCACTTGTGAACCATTGTAAGCAAGGGCAGCAAAAATGCTTGAACCAGCAACTAAGGTGATTGCAATTGTGATGGTGTTCAGTTTCATGAAGATACTCCCAAGCCCAGAGCTAGGCCTAAATCAATTCGGTTTACGAGACGGTTATAAATGGTTTGTGTTAACTGCGCTTCAAGGTCATAGGTTTGCTGCTGAACAGTAAGTAGATCAAAAATGTCGACCAAGCCCTGACGGTATTTCTCTTCATAGCTAGTGAAGCTGCGTTGTGCGCTTACCAAGGCGTTCGTTAGGTGTTGCTGTTGAAGCGTTAATGAGGACTCTTGCCCCATTGCGTTTTCCACTTCATTCACCGCATTGAGCAGTGTTTCTTGGTAAGCCCAGTAGCTGGTTTCTGTGGTTAGGGCAGCAATTTCTGCCTGTGCTTTTAGCTTGCCACCTTGAAACAGTGGTGCTGACACTTGGCCAAGCGCACTCCACAAAGGCCCGGTAAGCAGAGCTTCGCTCGGAGAATCCGCCATATCGGTTAGGCTGGCAGATAAGCTGATAGATGGCAGCATCGCTTTGTACGCCGCGTCAGCACGCAATGTTTCTGCTTCGATATTAAAGAAAGCGGCTTGAAGATCGGGACGACCTGCTAGATCTTGTGTCGGCATGTTTTCTAGCGGATTAATGATGGTTGGGAATGAACCGAGCTCAGCAAGGGATAGCTCATCAGACTCACCACTCCATTGCCCTGTTAACAAAACCAACTCACGTCGACTTTGTGCAAGCTGCTCACGGTAATCAGCTAAGGTTGCTTGAGTCGATGCGCTGCTGGTTTTTGCATTATCTAGATCTTCAAGGCTACCTAGCCCTGCTCGATAACGTTCTAAAACAAGTTCTTCATTGTTTTCTAGAATCACCAAACGCTGCGTTTCAATATCAACAAGCTGTTGCTTCAAACTGATATCAAGCCAACCTCTCATCACACTCGCGACCAAAAGATCTTGAGCGCCCTGAAGGTTAGCCTGAGACGTCGCAATGTCTTTCAAAGCGGCGTTGTTTGTGTCTGCAAGCTTCTGCCATAGATCGAGCTCCCAACCAACCGTGACATCAGTGGTGTAGGTTTCAGTAGTGCTTGAGCCGTTAGTGCCTTCGTCAGCTTGACCAGAAAAGCTCGCATCGACGGTTGGTAAGCGATCACCTGAAGTTACACCTTGCTGCGCATAAGCTATTTTGAGTGCTGTAATGCTTTGTTGGAGGCTTGGGCTGTTCTGCAGAGCGCGCTCGATATAGAGATCGAGCTCCGGTGCATTCACTAAATCGGTCAGTTGTAGGTTTTCAGCGTCTCGATCTTGTTGAGTCGACGCTTGATCACTAGAAGCCTGTTGAATCAGCTCTGCGAGTAAGCTTTGTTGTGTCTGATTAGTGCTTTGCTCAGCGAGTGAAACATAGTCGGCCTGACTGGTTGTCGTGCAACCCATCAATCCGATTAGAGCAAGTGAAATAAGGGAATGTTTTAAAGGAAGATTCAATTTCATCTTCTTGTCTCCTGTAAGAATGGAGACAAGATAACGAGCTGGGGGTTAAGAGAGGGTTAAGGCGAACGTTAACCCCAAAAGAAAATACAAAAAGCGTACGTTTAAACTTCAGCTTTACGCTTCTGACTTGCTTGAAAAGAGCCCACCGATTTTATAACCGATCGCATAGCAAACCACGGCGACAGTAACAAACACCAATGCCGAGAAGAAATACGCTACAGACGCTGCGACACCAGCCCCCCACACCACGCTGAACACTAAACCGAGATAAGCCTCTTTTGGCCACTGGTAGATAGGAAACTGAGCGCCGCCAGCAATTAGGTAAACCATCGCAAACAAGCCAATGAAGGTAACAATAAGACCGATGAGAACGCGAATGTTCATGGAGAGACCCTTGATTAATTTAGCTTGGTTGCCATTGTTCCTAATCGAAAGCGGATATGCTTAGTCGGAACCGAATATTCTCAATCGAAATCGAATGTTCTTAATCGAAGCCGAATGTTATTAATCGCAACCTGATGATATTCAAGTATATCGGATAAAAGGAACTGGCTCTATTACTCTTCCGAGTGAGCTTTTATTCACGATAGACAAATCACAGTCGACGGCCAAAACCTGATTTCGCCTGATTAACAGGCACAAAAAAGCGGACACCCTCCTTACGTTAACTCCGTAAGTAAACGTCCGCTTTAACTGAATCTAGCTTAAAGCAGGATGAAAATACCCGCTAAGCATGCACTCATTAGGTTTGCTAGCGTACCAGCAGCTACAGCTTTCAAACCTAAGTTTGCAACTTCAGCACGGCGCTCTGGTGCCATAACACCGATTGAACCTAACTGAATCGCGATAGAACCAATGTTAGCAAAGCCACATAGAGCAAAAGTCACGATCACTTGGCTGTGTTCAGATAACAGAGCTTTGTTCTCAACGAAGTCGATGAAAGCAACAAACTCGTTCATAACGATCTTCTGACCGATGTAAGAACCCGCCATCAATACTTCGTCACTTGGGATACCGATCAGCCATGCAAGAGGCGAGAACAGGTAACCAAAGATAGCTTGTAGCGTAATACCCGCAAAACCGAACGTTTCACCTAGGCTTTCTAGGCCAGTGTTGACCATCGCAATCACACTCACGAATGCAACCAACATAGTACCAACCGCTACCGCAACCTTCATACCGTTCATCGCACCGCTTGCCAATGCATCAATCACGTTGCTTTGGTCAGCTTTATCTAGTTCGATATCGTCGTAATCACTTGGTGTGCTGCGCTCAGGAACGATGATCTTCGCCATTAACAGGCTACCCGGAGCCGCCATAAAGCTTGCAGCGATTAGGTATTTAAGCTCAACACCCAGGCCAGCATAACCACCAAGTACACTACCCGCTACCGACGCCATACCACCTGCCATGACAGCAAACAGTTCCGAACGAGTCATAGACTTTAAAAAGGGACGAATTAGAAGAGGAGACTCACCCTGAGAAAGGAAGATATTACCTGTAGCAACCAGAGATTCAGCTTTACTTGTACCCAGCAGTTTTTGCACCGCTCCGCCCAAGATTTGAATCACTTTCTGCATAACGCCTAAATAATAGAGCGCAGAGATCAAAGCACTGAAGAAGATAATGATTGGAAGTACGCGAACCGCGAAAATGAAGCCTTCAGTAGCCAGATCACCAAATAGGAAAGCGATACCAACGTCTGCAAAACCAAGCAAACTCGAAACGCCATTGCTTAGGCTTGTTAACGCCAGTTGTCCCCAAGGGAAATACAATACTAAGGCTGCAAAACCGATTTGAAGTAATAGTGCACGAGAGACCGTTTTCCATTTAATTGAAGAACGACTTTCAGATAACAGGTACGCGCAAGCAATCAGTGCAAGAACACCGACAAAACCAAATAGAATATTCATAATGTGTCCTAGTAATCCTTAAAGAGTGAACATGAGCCAAGCAAATGACATCAAAGGAACAGGACAAAGAACCGCAAGCAAAACGCTACGCGATGAAGGAGCTAACAGGGTTAGCGAATGTAACAACGAGTTGTTCATGTAAAAAATCACCTTATACAAGCAGTGGAACGTAGCTGGTCCGGTCCGTGGGGTCATTCACATATCCATGTGACGGCTTGTATTGGCTAAGCACCGGCTTAAAACCGGAAGAGAAGTATAAACAGTTAAGTGAGACTTTCATCACATTTTTTGACGCAAACGATCGCGCGGTCATAAAGCGTACAAATCGAACTACTTCTCGCAATAATTAATTTTTCCAGCAAGAAATAATGCAAAAAAAACCATCATTAAAATAAAAAGCCACAGAGTGTGGCTTTTTCAAAATATGAGATCAAAGTGGGAATAACTAGTTTAGCAGGGCACTTTTCACTTCAGCATCTCGGAATATCTCTTCAAAACGCTGTTTGTAGATCAGTTGCATCTCATTGATGATTGCACCACCATCAGGTACATCATTCTCGCCTTGGAAATTTTTGCTGAGTAGCTTATTACCAGCTTCATCATAGATAATCACATTAACGTTGTACCAAGAGTTATCCGTAAATGCGTGGAAGTCATACTTCCACTCATTCAAGACAAACATCATCGATTTGTTGTCGAATGCTTTCATCTGCTCAGCAACCTTGGTGATATCCTCTTCAGGCGTCGTCTCAACCGACTCAACAGCTACTTGCTGTTTTTTCAAGCCTGCGACCAATCTGTCAGTCAAAAATTGAGACATTGGCTGCTGTGTCGCCGTGTTGTAGGTATAAGGAATACCTAACGAACTGCGAATAATTCCCTCAAATTTTGGCTCTTTATCATGATCGAGAACGTATGGTCTCTTATCGATTACAGCGACGGTCAACGCTTTTTCCTGTGGAACTTCATTGAGTTGAGGCGCACTTTGTTCTGCTGTTAATACCGTTGCACAACCAGAAAGCCCTAACGATACTGCAGCGAGCAGTAAACTGACGAGTTTTTTCATAGATTTACCTATCTTATTGTTTTGAATAGGCTGTTCTAACAAAAATCGACTTAATGAGTAAACATTCATAAAATCAATATTTTACATAATTGTTATTTATATAAATTCGCTCACACATCGGGTTAAATTTATTGAGTCATCAGTCAATAAAAAGGGTTTGTAACGGAACGTTATGAAATGAACAGATTATGTTCAAGCTATCAAGCAAAAGCACAAGGACATCGGCGCGTACTATGTTCTGGCACCAAAAATTGCGATGCCTCATGCTCGCCCTGAAGATGGTGTGAACGAAGCATCACTGCAAGTAACGGTATTCAAAAAGGGTGTTGATTTAGAGTCAGAAGACAACGGTGACGTTTACCTTTCGATTACTCTGGCGGCGATGGACTCAGATAGCCACATCCATACGATTATGGCGCTATCAGAGTTGTTCCAAAATGATAATGACATTGATGCCATCATCGCAGCGGAAACTGAGCAAGCGATCATCGAGATCTTAAAGCGATACTAATCTCGATCTAAAAATCCTGATAAGCCCCCATTAAAAAAAGCGATAGCCTCGGCTATCGCTTTTCTGTTTCTGGTGCTTGGTCATTTCTCATCGAATATGAGTTAAGGCATCACACCTAGAAAGCATTCAGTGGCGTTAAAACGCGTACATTCGTTTGTCTGTCGATAATTCAAAGCAATATTGCGCGTGTTTATTAAGGCACTCAAACACTTCTCGATCCAACTTAAAGTTATCAACGTGGTCCCTCAAAATAGCGAGAGTCTCTTCTAACGTCATGCCTCCACGATAAGGTCGAGACTGAGTTAGCGCTTGAAACACATCCACCACAGCAACAATTCGACTGGGTTGATCCAACTCTTCCGCCGTTTTTCCCATTGGGTAACCCGAACCATCTAACCTTTCATGATGATTAGATGCCCACTGACAAACCTGAGGTGAACTGAACAACTCCTGCAATGCGAATCGAGTGTCCGTTGCATGGCGTTTAATACAGCAATACTCTTCTTCAGTGAGTAAATCCGGCTTATGCAGAATGTCATTAGGGGTTTGCAGTTTACCGATATCATGGACTAACCCAGCCAGATAGAGTTTGCGCTGAGTGGTGTAGGAATAACCCAGCTGTTTGGCGAGGTATTCTGAAAGCTGCCCAACCTTTAAAGAGTGCTTAAAGGTAAACGAACTTTTGGTATCAACAACATTGGCGATAAACTCGGCAAAGGCCACCGTCTCATCCAGCGACATTTGCTGGGAGAAAAATGGCACAGGTTCAAAGTTATCCCTCATGTTCTCGATGTATGGAATCTCCATAGAAAACCAGAAGTCATCCAAATCAACCAACTCGCACATGTGTTGCACAAGGTTGGTTTCGAACATCTCATCCGCTTGTTCAGTCAAACGTTCAATGATGCTCGCTTTGCCGTCTGGTGTTAGGTTTCCATAACGATCAGAAGAGGTTATGCCGTATAGATAATCGACTCTATCGGCAAGCATCACGATGGCAGCTAGTTCTCTTTCTAACTCGCTGATATGAATAGCCCTTAGCTCAGACCACGGAGTATGGTGATAAAGAACCGGCTTAGCAAATATAGAAAGAACTGGGCACTCTTTTAAGATTTGGTAGCCCTTTTGACAATGGTGATAGCTTGAGTCAGGTACAAACCCAGACGTTAAACTGAGCTGTTCATCAATTTGCGAGACACCACAGTCGTGAATCAAGCCTAACGAAAACGCGAGCTGCGCTTGCTCTTCTTCCCACCCCACACTCAGAGCACATCGATACGCGATATAGCCCACTCTCTGTCCATGATTTTTACTTTCGAAACCGACGTTATCAAGCGCCTTAGCAATACCGAATAGAGCCTTCCTTAAGTCCACGGTCACGTCCTGGCAATGTTGATTCATTATTTAAGTCTAGCATTTTTATATTTTTTATATATTTAGGCCGCTAATACTAATGCATAGCTAATGATTATATACACAACTATTGTAAGGTTTAATGAGTTTCGTGATAGAACCAAAGTTTCACGAAAAATCCGTGCTACAAATGGTTGCATATTAAAAATCATGCGACATTATAGCCTGCCGACTAAGATTCGCTTAAATAAGCAGCCTTAAGAAAAGGAAAGACATGTTTAAAACGGTTATCGACAACGAACTCTCCATCGCATTGGTTGAAGAGAGCTTCGCTTCTCACTACGCGGAAATCTCACAAAGCCAGAATGAGTACCTAAGTCAATGGCTCGTGTGGCCGCCACATTGTAAAACCGAGCAAGACTTTAGGATCTTCATCCAACGCTCGCTACACGATTATGCCGAAGGTAAAAGCATGACTTGTGCAATCGTGTATCAAGACAAGGTCGTCGGTAACTGCAGTTTCAATACCATTGATCATGATAAGCAAAAGGTGACCATAGGTTATTGGTTATCTGAGACATACCAAGGAAAGGGGATTGTGACGCGCGTTGTCCAGAAGCTGATTGATGTTGCTTTCAATGAGTTAGATATGGAAAAGGTAGAGATATCAGCCGCAACCGGTAACCAAAGCAGCCGCAAGGTTTGTGAGCGCTTACATTTCACGTTAGAAGGTATTATAACTCGTAACGAGAATTTGAATGGCCGCATCGTAGACCACGCTATTTATGGACTTCATCGCTCTAAGCTCTAGGCTCTAGGCAGTAGTAACTAAGAAGTCACTCGCTTGTAAATCGGAATATAACAAAGCCACGGTATTAGTCGGTGGCTTTGTTATTTGACGAGCCTGAAGAGCTCTTGAAGCTGCAGCTTATGCGATCTTAGGAATCACGATACTGAACTTGGCGCCACCATAGTTGCTGTCGTCGATTTTGATATCCCAAGAAAGCTTTTTAGCCGCCGATAGAGCAATCGCGAGGCCTAACCCCAATCCACCTGTGGTCGACGTTCTGCTTGAATCTAATCGAGAGAACGGTAGAAATACCTCATCACGCTTATTCTCCGGTATTCCAGAACCATTGTCTTCAATCACCACCAGCCAGTTTTCTGAGTTCTCATCCAGCGTCATCCACACTTTGTCTTGTGTGTAATTACCCGCATTCTTGAGAACGTTATCGAACACCAAGCGTGCCATTGAGCAATCACACTTAATCTTGCACTCTAGCTGTACCTTAGATTCAAAGGTGGCATTGTCTAGTTTCGAGTAACGAATTCGGTCTAGGCAATACTCACGAAGATCGGAGGTCACTTTAACGAGCTCAAAGAAAGAGTTATCCATGACATTCAACTTCGACAGCATGATGATTTCTGACGTGAGCTCGTTGATATCCTCAATGTAGGTATCAATGTCATCGAAAAGAACCTGATGATTATCGGGGGCTCCCCTTCTTAGGATATCGGTCGCCAGTTGAATACGACTTAGCGGAGTTCGTACTTCGTGTGGGATAGCTTGAGCGAAAATATGACTTTGTTTTACTTTGCTTTCGATCTCTTCAGCCATGAAGTTAAAACTGCTGGCCAAATCAGAAACAGGATGGATGTCGTCCATGTCAGATCGAGTACTAAGCTTGCCCTTACCAAACTGTTTCTGCTTCTCGACGAGCAACTCTATTCTTTCTTGAAAACGCCTCACAGGTAAGTAAACACTTGCTCCAATCGCCACAATCACAGCCAACAACAGCCCTAACAAAAAGTGTCGTTCTGAGTCTTCGTACCATTCAATGTCAGGAGAGAAAAAGTCCCCTACCTCACTGAACCCAAAACTGAATTTAGAGTTTGGTAGCTGAAACACGGTCGAATAGAGGTTGTCATCACTTAGATATATCGGCACACCGTTTAAGGTTGTGTATAACTCACATTGTTGGCAAGGCGCCTCGCCCGACCAATTCTCCAACAGGCGTAAATTGAAGATATAAAATTGTTGGTAGCCTGTTCTATCGAGCTCTTTATAGAGTGAGTTTTCTTGATTGTGTTGACGAACATACTGCTCCGCAAAGTAGATGCCATCATTGAGGAAGGTTTCGATCTCGGTGCGTCGCATGTACCCCTCACCAAGGTTCAAGAACAAAAATATCGTTGCCGACATCCCAGTCACAATCCCAAGGTATAAGCGAGCAAACATCGAAACCGAGCGAAGCTTCGTAGCAATGAACTTACGCAACCAGCATGTACCCCTTGTTGCGAACCGTACGAATCAACTGTTTGTCTTTTGCGTGAATGCGCAGCTTTCGGCGTAACCCAGACACGCGCATATCAATCGAGCGGTCGTTGAACGCGTAATCTATCCCTCTAAATAACTGACAGCACTGGTCTCGAGTCACGACCTGACAGATGTTATTAACGAGAAGGTTTAAGATTTCAAATTCAGCAGAAGTAAGCTTGAGGTTTTGGCCGTAGAGCGTGGCACTTTGAGCAGAGCTGTTGATTACAATATCGCACTGTTTTTCAGCCGTAGTTTCTTGCGCAGTTTTTACGGGAGTCGCTCGACGCAATAACGCTTCAATTCGCGCTAACAAGGCATGGCCACGAATCGGTTTGGCAACGTAATCGTCCGCACCAAATTTAAACAAGCTGACCTCGCTCATTTCATCGGCGGAAGCCGTTAGCACTAAAATCATTCCATTGTAAAACTCACGGGCTTGACGGCAAATTTGCGCGCCGCTCATCCCTGGAAGCATCAAGTCCAACAGCACTAAATCAGGTTCAATACTACGGATCGCTTCAAGTGCCAAGTTCCCTTCATGAACAACGCTAACATTGTAACCTTCAGCTTCGAGGTAAAGCGTCGTTAGACGAGCTATCTCTTGGTCATCTTCAACAATGAGCACTTTGGTTTTCGACATTCCTATCACCAGTATTTATTAAAAGCGAAGGCAGTATATATACTGGTCATAGATCATCAATATTGGAATCAGAGCCCTACATTTACCGTACGCAAAACATAGTAATCACTTTTGTACATACACGTTTACAGAATAGAGAACCAACAACCGGTGCGCCTTGGTTTATCAAGGTTTCCTCCTTCAGAGCACACCATTTTGATGTGCAAGGAAAGTGGCTCTTTGATAAAAGCGAACTGCTGCTAAACCTAACCTGTACAACAAAGCAAAAAGAGAAGCTGATAAAAGCCAGATACAACGCAGAACACGACTGTTTAACGGAGCTTTATAATCGCCGTGGGATCAGCAACCTTCTAGAAACCAGCATTGCCTATCGCTCACCGTTTGAATTGATGTTTGTCGACCTTGATGGCTTCAAATTAGTTAATGACACTTATGGGCACACTGTCGGAGACCAACTACTCAAACAGGTTGGTGAACGCCTTAAACAGTTGGTTGATGAGAAATGCATGATAGGGCGATTTGGTGGCGACGAATTCATTGTGATTGCCCACACCTGCCGAAATCAAAATATCCCACTACTTTGCTCTCGCATCATTGATGCCTTAAACCGAAGTTTCCATATCAGAGGCATCGGCAGTTTATCTGTCGGTTGCAGCATAGGTACCGCGCATTTCCCTGATAACGCGGTTGACCAAGAAACATTGCTAAAGCAAGCGGGTATGGCGATGCATCTTGCAAAAGCGAATGGTCGAAACCGCTTCCAAACGTTTACCCCAGACTTAGCACAAACCCTGCATCGCAAAGTAGAGATCCGCCATCGACTGGCACGCGCCATAGAAAACGACGATCTCAACCTTCACTACCAACCGATCATGAACACCAACAGCGACAAGGTGAAAGGGTTTGAAGCCTTGCTTCGATGGTCAGACAAAGAGCTAGGTAACATAGGCCCTGATGAGTTTATTAGCTTAGCGGAGGAGACGGGGCAGATTGTACCGCTCGGGAAATGGGTTCTGAACTCTGCACTCAAACAGCTATCGATATGGCAACGTGAGTTTGATAGTGAGTTGATGATGAGTATCAATATTTCGAGTATTCAGATGCACGCGACCTTTGCCGAGCAGCTATTAGCAATGTTGAACTTCTACAATATCCAACCTCAAAGCATCGCCCTTGAGATCACCGAATCTTCCATGATCTTCAAGCATGGTGAAGTCAGGCAAGCGTTAAGCGATATTTCTAAATTGGGCGTAGAGCTTCACCTTGATGACTTTGGCACAGGCTACTCGTCACTGTCGATGTTGCATGACTTACCGATTAGCACCGTGAAACTCGATAAAAGCTTCGTCCACGGTTCACACAAAGGGAGCAAAGCGATTGTCCAAGCCACCCATGCTATCTGTGAAAAATTGGGGCTAAAAGTGGTTGCTGAAGGTGTCGAAACCGAAACGCAAAAAGCGTTCTTAATCGATTGTGGATACCAATATCTTCAGGGATTTTTATTTAGTAAACCAATTCCCTCAAATGAAGTCGAAAGTCAGTTTTTGAATGGTCGACAATCCTACAATTAAAGACTTATTTATCAATAAATTAAGTCGTTTGAATGCTTCCTAAACAATGGGCTGCTGTGGGTGTGTACGCTTACGTATGCTTACATAGCGTTTAACAGTAAGAGGGAATAATTAAGCTATTGTTTATAAAGAAAATTACTTAGAAATTTACACAATAAAACACCAAACCATTATACCCACTAACTGTAATGACTTTGGTATTTAGATTACCCTCATTCCGTCCCTTTAGCAGAGCAAATAATCGGTAACCATGAACAGACAAAACGGCTTCACTCTTTTAGAACTCATCATCTCTGTATTAATTTTAGCGATCGTTTCGGCGACAGCTATGGTCAAGTTCTTAGACGTTCAAGGAAGTGCTCGGGCGAGTAAAATACATGATGTGGCTGGTAACCTTCGCACGGGTATCGATATGATCTACGCGAAGTCAGCGATTGCTGGCGTTGAGGATGAGTGCAACTATGTTGAAAAGACGGAGATTGAGACCTACTACGTTTGTCATGGTTACCCAATCGCCTATGTTGACTCACTAAGAAGACTGCTCAATATCGACGCAACAGAGCTTCATGTCATCAACAAAGAAGTAGACTCTGGCAGCAATGCAGAAAGAGTAGCCGCCATCTCTTTCGACACCGAAAACTACACCTATTCGCCAGAAGGAGACTTTTGTCAGGTGCTTTATCAGCCAGAAAAAGAACCACAGATCGTGGTGCTTGATGGTGCATGTTAAATACTCAACGATTGCACGCTTCCATAGTTAACACAAAGCCACCGCAACAGATCTTTGAATATCATGTGGTTACGCTAACATTTGCTCAAAAATAACACTAATTGATCTAACTTGTTGCTGCTTATACTTTTAGGCAGTGCTCATGGTATAACACCAACCTCATTCATATCTTATTTTCATCACTAGCCGATTAATATTTACATAGACACATATTTGATACATATGTCAATAATAATACCATTAAAATTCTTTAATCAACACATCATGATAAAAATCATCCTTTCCCTATTTTAAATATCCCACCTTAAAGTTCAATTATTTAAATTTCGTAACAGAATAAATTAAAGTCAATCATTCAACAAATATAATTAATTCTATCATTGATTACTTTAATTAAATCACCAAAACAATA